>NZ_JBWOPL010000066.1:0-16817 GCF_056451265.1 Rhodocaloribacter sp.
TCACGGGGGCGGCTTCGGGGTTGGGGTTGGCGATGTGCGAATGCCTGGCCGAAGACGGGTGGACGCTCGGCATGGCCGACCGCGACGCGGAGGGACTGACTTCGGCGGCGGAACGCATCGCGGCGGCGGGCGGCGCGCCGATGCCGGTCGTGCTCGACGTGACGGACGCGCAGGCCTTCACCGAGGCCGCCGACGCTTTCGTCGCGCGGGCGGGCGGGGTGGATCTGGTGGTCAACAATGCGGGGCTCGCCGCGGCGGGGTTGTTCGAGGAGACCACCGTCGAAGACTGGGAGGCGCTCGTCGGGGTGAACCTGCTCGGCGTCGTCCACGGGTGCCGGGCGTTCGTGCCTCACCTGCGCCGGGCGGGCGGCGGGCGCCTGCTCAACGTCGCGAGCGCGGCGGCGGTGGCGGCCGGGCCGTACATGACGGTCTATAATGCGACGAAGGCAGGCGTGCTCGCCCTCTCGGAGACCCTCTATTCCGAACTCTACGACGCCGGCATCGGCGTCTCGGTGGCGCTCCCGACGTTCTTCCGGACGAACATCGCCCGCAACCAGCGCGGCGACGAGGTCCACCGGCGGATCACCGCGAAGCTGCTCGAACGCTCCGGCCTCACCGCCCGCGACGCGGCGGAAGCGCTCCTCGACCAGGCGGGGCGCGGCAGGCTCCACCTTCTCTATCCCCGGCGCGCCCGTCTGATCTGGCACTGGAAACGCCTCTTCCCGAAGCATTACCTCCGCGCGATGGTGCGTCAGAGCCGCGCCACCGCCCGCTATCTCGAACGCCTCCGGCTGCGCGAAAACGCCGCTCCGCCGCAGGCTCAGCGCGTGCGGAAGAGCGACTGAAACTTCGTCGCCATCGGGATCGAACCGCTCACCTTCAGCTTGCCCGTCATCATCATCATCATCGGGTTCGCCTTGCCGAGGCTGATGTCGATCCAGTTTTGCGCCGACGTCTTGAGCGTGGTCGTGGGGTTCTCGGCAACGCCCTCCTCGATGGTGAGCTGCTGATCCCTGACGGTCAGCACGTAGTCGCCGCCGCCCTCGCCCGTCAGGTGCAGCTGAAAGACGGCGTCGACGCCCTCGGCCCGCTCGGGCGCGAAGTTTTTCTTGTAGGCTTCAAAGAGATCCTGTATGGTTTCGATGGCCATAGTGTGGGTCGGTTTGTGATGAAAAAGGGTATGCGAAGATACGCGTCGGGGAAGTCTCACGCCGCCCGCCGGTATTGCCACACCGCATCTTCCCGGCGGACGAGGACGCCTTCGCCGACGAGGTATTCGAGGTGCGCGAGCGTCTCGGCGACGGCGAAGCGAAGCTCTTCGGGGTGGAGCGCATCGACGTCGAAGGCCTGCCGGGCCACTTCGTAGACCGTCGCGCCGGGCGTGGCGGCTTCGCGCATGAGGGCGAGTCGTTCGGCGTGGTGCGCCTCGATCTGACGGAGCCGCTCGCGCCAGTTCGTGAAGACGTCGCCGTGGCCGGGCAGGGCGCGGCGCACGTCGAGCCGGTGGAGGCTGCGGAGCGAGGCAAGGTACCGGCGCAGCGGGTCGGGCTCCGCGCCGGGCCAGAGCCCGACGTTCGGCGTGATGTGGGGCAAGACCTGATCGCCGACGAGGAGGAGTCGGTCGGCGGCGTCATAAAAGGCGAGGTGGCCGTCGCTGTGACCGGGCGTGTGGAGGGCCGTGAACCGACGCGCCCCGACGACGAGCGTCTCGCCGTACGCGATGGGCACGACGCGGTCGGGGTGGGGCCGGGTGGCGCGGACCATCCAGTGCATCGTATGCTCGGAGGGCGCGCGTTCGGAGGGCGGCACCCCACACCGGGCGAAGAAGTCGTCCACGGGATCGCGGTCTTCGGAGCGCCAGTCGGTCTGGAAATACGCCCGCGCCAGTTCGTGTTCGCGTGCGGACAGGTGCACCGGCACGTCGCCCTTCGCGCCCGCCGCGCGCGCCTCCGCCTGAAGCCGGCCCGCCATGCCGTAGTGGTCCGGGTGGGCGTGGGTCAGGAGGATGCGTTCGAGCGCTTCGGGGCCGAAGCCGAGCGTGTCCCAGGCTTTTTGCCACGCCGCCGCCGCCTCGGGCGTGTGCAGCCCCGTGTCCACGAGCGCGAAGCCTTCTGCGCCGCGCAAAAGGTAGCATTGCACCGAGCCAAGCCCCTGAAAAGGCACCGGGATCGTCACGCGAAAGATGCCGTCGGCCACTTCCGCCACGGGGTTGTCGGCCTCGGGTGAGCGTCGTCTCATGTCGTAAAAAAGTGTGTTTCGATGACCTGCGGTGGGGGTTGCGGGAGGAAGAACGAAGGACGGCGCTCAGGCTTCGGAGCCGTCGAGGTGGACGTCCATCTGCGGATACGGGATGCCGATGCCGGCGTCGTCGAGGGCCTCCTTGACGACCTCCGTGAGCCTTTCCCGGACGGCGAAATAGTCGGACGGCGGGCACCAGACGCGCACCTCCCAGTCGATGGAAGACGCGCCGAGTTCGACGAGGAAGACCTGCGGGGGGGGCTCTTCGGCCCGTCCCTCGACGCCCAGGGCCGCGCGTTCGAGCACGGCGCGGACCCACTTGAGCTTTGCGCCGTAGTCCGTGCCCACCTTCACGTCCACGCGCCGGAGGGGATGATGGGTGACGTTCTCGATCGTGTCGCCGATGACCTTGCTGTTCGGAATGATGAGCCGCCGGTTGTCCAGGGTGTCGAGCTTCGTGACGAAGAGGTCGATCTCGTGCACGAGGCCGGTGCGCCCCGCCACCGACACGACGTCGCCCACCCGGAAGGGCCGAAACAGGAGCAAGAGCACGCCCGCGGCGAAGTTCGAGAGCGTGCCCTGAAAGGCGAGCCCGACGGCCAGCCCCGCCGCCCCGAGGACGGCGATGAAGCTCGTCGTCTCGATGCCGAAAAGCTCCAGCGAAGCGAGCACGGCGAAGATCATCACGAGCCACCCGGCCATGTTCGAGAAAAACGCGACGAGGGTCGGGTCCACGGCGGTTTTGCCGAGTCCTTTACGCATGCCGCGCCGGACCCACTTCGACACGATCCAGCCGCCGATGAGCAAAAAGATGCCGCCGATGACGTTCAGCGCATAGACGGTGACGAGGTCGAGGATGCTTTCAATCCAGGGAGTGTCCATGAGGGGGAAGATCAGGGGAAGAGGGATGGTTCCTCCATGTACCCGCCGGGACGGAAACGGCTCCGGAGAGCGGAGGATTTGACGGAAACCCGGCGTCAGTCATCGGCGACCCACTGCGTGCGCGCCACGGCCACCTCGCGCCCGTCCGCCTCGCGGCAGAGGCGATGCCAGAAGACGCCCGTCTCCGCGTCTTCCGTTCCGGCCCGCGCGAGGACGAGGTCGTCATAATGGGTCTCGGCGCGGAGGTGGATCTGCAGGTCGGCGAGCCGGTGCGCTTCGATGAACGCCGGCGGCATCGTCTCGACGGCCCACGCCACGTACTGCACGTTGTTGACGTGTCCGTTGAGGTCGAGGTCGCCGTATCGGACGCGGAACCGGCGCTCGAAGGCGTCGACGTCGGGCGGGCGGAGGCGGGGGAAGGTGTCGTCGAGGGCGCGGGGGCGGTCGGGGAAGGAGAGGGCGCGGAAGAAGGCGGGCAGGCGCATGGGGCGTCGGCGCGCCAGGTCGATGGTGACCCACCCGCTCGTGGCGCGGGCGAGAAGGCGATCGGCAGCGTCGTGAAGGAGGAACTCGCGCGTGGCGAAGAGGCCGTTTTGCCCGGAGGGCCACGTCGTCAGCCGGACCTCGTCGCGCCAGCGCGGCAGCGCGTCGATACTCAGGTGCAGGCGCGAGAGCACCCACGTCAGATTGCGTTCGACGAGATGCTCGATGGAGAAGCCCAGGGCCTGCGCGTGGCCGCTCGCCGCCGTTTCGAAGTAGTGGCAGAGCGTCTCCACGGAGGCGCGCCCGCTCGGCTCCACCTCATACGAACGCACGCGGAACGTCTCGGTCCACGGAGTGATGGTCTCGGGCATAGCAAGAATTTCCGGGAAAAGAGCAGGAGGAAACGGGAATATATCACCGCTTCACACGCTCGCGCATAAAGGAATGAAAAAAAAGCCTCGGGATACGCCGGAGCACGGGGGTGCGCCGTAGCGCCGTCAAGCATGCCGATGCGCTGCCGCCCCCTTTTGAACTCCGCCTTCATTATCGCGTTGGTCCATCGGATGGATGCCACGGCCATGAGCCACAGGGAGCTTGAAACGGCAAGGACGAGCTCCATGCCGTCGAACCATCGACGCGCGTTTCGTACCCGCCATACGCTTCGAACGGGTCTGCTCGAGCGTGACGGACGCATGACAACTTGCACTTTTCAGCGTATGCCGCGTACAGACAAGCCCTCGACGGGTCAACATCGCCGAACCTCGAAGTCATGCCCGTTCCCCATGGGCGTGTTCGTGCTTTCCGAGCGGCGCCCTCTATGCCCCTACCATGGCATATCCCGGGAAAAGAGCCCTTCTTCCTGACATCATGAACCAAGAGAAACCAACCATGCTCTGGCAAAAAGACACACGCGTCGCGGACTGGGTGACGCGCTTCACGGTAGGTGAGGACTACCGGTGGGACACCCTCCTGCTCCCGTACGACATCACGGGCACGCGCGGGCAGGCGTGGGCGCTCATGGAGATCGGCGTGCTCTCGCTCGAAGAATACACGCACGTCGAAGAAGCCCTCGGCGAACTCGCGGCGGCGGTGGAAGCAGGCGAGGTGGTGGTGAGCCCGGCGGACGAGGACTGCCACACCGTCATCGAGCAGTACCTGACCGAGCGCCTCGGAGAGGTGGGGAAAAAGATTCACACCGGGCGTTCGCGGAACGATCAGGTGCTCACGGCGCTCCGCCTCTTTTTGCGCGAGCACCTCCGCGCCCTCGGCGGGAAGACCGCCGCGCTCGCCGGCCTCCTGTGCGACCTCGGCGAGGCGTACGACGACGCCCTGATGCCGGGTTATACGCATCTCCAGCGCGCCATGCCGACGACCGCCGGGCTCTGGGCGATGGGCTATGCCGAAGGCCTCGCCTCCGACCTCGACGCGCTCCGCCACGCCTTCGCGCAGATCAACGTCTCGCCGCTCGGCAGCGCGGCGGGCTACGGCGTGCCCTACCTCGAACTGCCCCGCGAGGCCGTCGCCGCGCGCCTGGGCTTCGACGGCGTGCAGACGCACGTGACGGCGGTGCAGCTCTCGCGCGGCAAGCTCGAAGCGCACCTCTCGCACGCGCTCGTGCAGGTCGCCGCCACGGTCAACCGCCTCGCCTCGGACCTCGTGCTGTTCAACACCGCCGAGTTCGGCTTCGTGTCGCTTCCGGCGGAATACTGCACGGGCAGCAGCATCATGCCGCAGAAGCAGAACCCCGACGTGCTCGAACTCGCGCGCGCCACGTATCACCGGCTCCTGGCCGAGTTGCAGGTGCTCCTCACGCTCCCGGCCAACCTGCCCTCGGGCTACCACCGCGATCTTCAGCTCACGAAAGAGGCCGTCATGCGGAGCGTGCTCCTGAGCCACGACCTCCTCACGGCCATGAACCACCTCCTGCCCGGCGTCCGCTTCGACCGCGAGCGGATGGCGGCCGCGTGCACGCCCGAGCTCTTCGCCACGGCGCGCGCGCTCGAACGGGTGCGCGCCGGAGTGCCGTTCCGCGAAGCCTACCGCGAGGCCGCCCGCGCCCTCCCGACCCTCACCGCGCCCGAAGCCGACGCCGCCCTCGCCGCATATGGGGTCGCGGGCTTCCCCGGCCGCGCCCGCCCCGACCTCGTGCGCCGGGCGCTCGACCGACACGCCGAGTGGATCGGGAGGTGAGGAACGCACGGGGCGACTCATCGCGAGCCGGGACGTTCGCAGGGCAACGCGCGCAGAGGATGCGCGACGCCCCCCGTCGGCCTCCGGGTCGAAAATCGCGTCCCTTCACCTATATTATCGTCGCCGACCGCCGATACCCCCCACGCCGGGAACGCCCCCGTTCCGGCGCTTCGCTCCCCGTTTCCCCAAAGCACGTGAACGGATGGACCTCTCGATGCGACCGCTCCTCCTCTTTCTCCTCGCCCTCTCCACCGGCGCGCACGCGCAGCCGCTTACCGACGCCGCCCGCCTTCAGGGCTATGCGCATGAGGACGGCGTGACGCGCTTCGTCTTCGACGCCGGGCTGTACGGCGTCGCGCCCGAGCGGGTGGTGGTGACGGGCGCGTTCCGAAGCTGGGATGCGAACATGGATCTGCCCGCGTGGCAACTCGCGCCGCACCCCACGGCGGACGGCGTGTGGACGCTCGCCGTGCCAAACGAGGACTACGCCGCCATCGCCCCGGCGACGCCGTTCAAGTTCCGCATCGACGACGGCGTGTGGCTCGATCCGCCCGTCGCCGCTCCGAACGTCGAGGGCGGCAACCTCGTCTTCCTCTACGGCGTCGACCCGCCCGCGCTGAAGGCGGAGATCGCCGGGCCGCGGGCCGTCTGGACCGCCGTCTCCGGCGACGGCGTCGCCCGCCCGCTCGACCCGGAAGCCTACCGCCTCACCAATGCCCGCGGCGACGAAATCCCCCTCGCCCGCGTCCTCCCGAACACCGCCGACCGGACGCTCCTCGTCCCCTCCTTCGAACTCGACTGGCGACGCGTCTATTTCCTCGAAATCCCCGCCCTCGACCTCCGCACACGCGTCCGCCGCGATCCGTATTTCCGCACCCTCTTCTCCGACGAGGAACTCGGCGCGAACATGAATGAAGACGGCAGCGTGACCACGTTCCGGCTCTTCGCCCCCCGCGCCGACCGCGTCGAGCTCTATCTCTACCTTTATCCCGATCAGTCGCCCGAGGAAGCCGACGCCGTCCTCACCATGAGCCGCCGCCCCGACGGCGTGTGGGAGACCACGCAGCCCGGCGACCACCACGGCGTGTACTACGACTTCCGCGTCTACGGCCCGGACGATCCGGGGAACGCCTTCTACGACACCGACCCCGTTCAGATCAGCGACCCGTATGCGCGCGTGAGCGTGGACTCGTTCGGCAAGAGCCGCGTCTGGCATCGGATCGAACCCGCCGAGCCGCTTCCCGGCGGGCGTCCGAAGATGGAGGACGTGGTCGCCTACGAAGTGCACGTTCAGGATTTCACCGACCTGCTTCCGGTCGAAGACGACCTCAAAGGCACGATCCCGGCGATGGTCGCGCCCGGCCTGACGAACAGCCGCGGCGAACCCGTCGGCTTCGACTACCTCGTGGACCTCGGCGTGAACGTCGTCCACCTGATGCCGGTGCAGGAATTCCTTCACTACCCCGACGAGGAGTGGCAGGCCGCCTTCGCCGACGACCCCTTCGCCATCGAGCAGGGCATCGACCGGGAAAACTACCAGTGGGGCTATCGGACCACGCACGCCTTCGCCGTCGAGACGCGCTATCGCAAGCGCGGCACGGAGCACGGCGCCCAGCGCGAACAGTTCCGCAACCTCGTGCAGGCCTTCCACAAGGCCGGCCTCGCCGTCATCATCGACGTCGTCCCCAACCACACGGGCGAGAACATGGACGGGCGAAACTACCTCTTCACGTTCAATGCGATCGACCGGCCCTACTATTTCCGCACCGACGAGGCCCTCGACCACATCGGCCCCTTCGGCAATGAGGTCAAAACCGAGGATCGGCCGATGACGCAACGCTGGCTCCTCGATCAGCTTCGCCACTTCGTCGACGCCTTCGGCGTGGACGGCTTCCGCATCGACCTCGCCGGGCAGATCGACGAGCAGACGCTCCGCTGGGTGAAGGCGCAGCTCCCGGACGACCTCATCCTCTACGGAGAGCCGTGGATCGACGCGAGCGACCCCGAGGTGCGCGCCAACCCGGACTGGGACTGGTACAAGGAGGATGCGCCCATCACGTTTTTTCAGGATGCCACGCGCGACGCCTTCATCGGCTCGCCCTTCCGGCTCAAAGACCAGACGACCGACCGGGGCTTTGCCGGCGGCAACGGCGCCCTCCGCGAAGCCGCCATGCGGGCGCTCGCCAACGCGTACCCCGAAGAGGCCGCCTCCCCGAACCGGGGCATCGCCTACCTCGACATCCACGACAACTGGACCCTGGCCGACCGCTTCGCCACACACGACTGGAACGGCAACGAAGGCGTGGACGCCGGGCCGTACAAGATCGCCGCCGGACTGCTCTTCACGACCGTCGGCCCCGTCGTGATCCACGGCGGCTCGGAGATGATGCGGAGCAAGGGCGTCGCCCCGATCGAGGCCGTCGAGAAGGCGACGGCGAGCGGTCCGATCTATTTCAAGGGCCGGGAGGACACGTACAACCTCCGGCGGCCCAACGAATTCGTCTGGGAGAACGTCGGGCGGAGCGACGGGCCGAACGACTATGCGAACATGCGGGCCTACTGGAAAGGGCTGATCGCCTTCCGCATGAGCGACTACGGCAAGGTCTTCCGCACGGCCGAGCCCGTCCCGGAGGGCTACTACCGGTGGATCCTCCCGGAGAACGACCGCCTCCTCGGCTACCTCGTCGATGAACGGGTGCTCGTGCTCGTCAACACCGACGCCGAGACGCAGACCTTCGAGGACGTGGCGCTCCCCGCCGGCGCGTGGCGGCTCATCGCCGACGGCGACCGCGTGGACCACGAAGCCGGCGTCGAAGGGCCGGACGCCATGCTGACCGGGGACGCCGCCGTCACCCTCACCCTCCCGCCGACGAGCCTGAAGATCTGGGTGCGGGAATGAGACCGGAAGCCCACAGAGGCGGCGCCGGCGCAGCCCCCCTGCTCTTTCGTTGAAACGAACGGAGGAACCAACGCCGGCGCCCGGGGCGACGCCCTGCCGGAGGCATCGAGGCCGAGAAGGTCATGAACGGGTCAGGTCGAAGCGATCCAGGTTCATCACCTTGTTCCACGCGGCCGCGAAGTCATGCACGAACTTCTCCCGGCTGTCGTCCTGGGCGTAGAACTCCGAGATCGCCCGCAGTTCAGCGTTCGAACCGAAGATCAGATCCGCCCGCGTGCCGGTCCACTTGACCTCGCCGGTGGCCCGGTCCCGTCCCTCGAACAGGTTCTCCTCCTCTGAGGCGGGGGTCCACTCCGTGCCCATATCGACCAGGTTGACGAAGAAGTCGTTGGTGAGGGCCTCCGGACGTTCGGTGAAGACGCCGTGCCGGGAGCCACCGAAGTTGGCATTCAGGGCCCGAAGCCCCCCGACCAGCACCGTCATTTCCGGCGCGGTCAGGGTCAGGAGCTGGGCCCGGTCGATGAGCCACTCTTCCGGCCGAAGCGCCTCGCATCCGGGTTTGACGTAGTTGCGGAAGCCATCCATGAACGGCTCCAGGTAGGCAAAGGAGTCTACGTCCGTCTGTTCCGGGGAGGCGTCCATGCGGCCCGGGGTGAAGGGGACGGCAAGGTCATACCCGGCCCGCTTCGCGGCCTCTTCCACGGCCGCACAGCCGCCCAGCACGATCAGGTCGGCCAGAGAGACCTTCTTGCCATCCGTGGCGGAGTCGTTGAATGCGGTCCGGATCTGCTCCAGCGTCGTCAGCACCCGGGCCAGTTGGTCGGGCTGATTCACCTCCCAATCCTTCTGCGGCGCAAGACGAATGCGGGCGCCGTTGGCCCCGCCCCGCTTGTCCGAGTTGCGGAAGGTGGAGGCCGATGCCCACGCGGTGTAGACCAGTTCCGAGATCGAAAGCCCCGAATGAAGGATCTGCTCCTTGAGGCCGGCGACGTCCCCGTCATCGATCAGCGAGTGATCGACGGGCGGGATCGGGTCCTGCCAGATGAGGTCTTCGTCGGGGACTTCGGGGCCGAGATAGCGCGCACGGGGTCCCATGTCGCGATGGATCAGCTTGAACCAGGCCCGGGCGAAGGCATCGGCGAACGCCTCCGGGTTCTCATGGAACCGTTTGGAGATGGGCCCATAGATGGGGTCCATCCGCAGGGCCAGGTCCGTGGTCAACATGATGGGTTTGTGTCGTTTGGCGGGATCGTGGGCATCGGGCACCAGATCCGCCGTATCCGGGTCGGTGGGCACCCACTGCCAGGCTCCGGCCGGGCTCTTCTCCAGGTTCCAGTCATAGCGAAACAGGAGGTCGAAGAAGCTGTTGTCCCAGCGGGTGGGGGTCGGAGTCCACGCGCCTTCCAGGCCGCTGGTGATGGTGTCCGCCCCCTTGCCGGCGCCGTAGCTGTTCTTCCAGCCCAGGCCCTGCTCCTCGATGGGGGCGGCCTCGGGTTCCGGACCGACGTACTTGCCGGGATCGGCGGCGCCGTGGCATTTTCCGAAGGTGTGCCCGCCGGCGATGAGCGCCACGGTTTCCTCGTCGTCCATGGCCATGCGTTTAAAACTCTCCCGGATGTCTTTCGCGGCCGCCAGCACATTCGGTTCGCCGTTGGGCCCCTCCGGATTCACGTAGATCAGGCCCATCTGCACGGCAGCCAGGGGATTCTCCAGGTCCCGCTCGCCCCGGTGGCGCTGATCCCCCAGCCACTCGGTCTCGGGGCCCCAGTAGATGTCCTCCTCCGGTTCCCAGATGTCCTCGCGTCCGCCGCCGAAGCCGAAGGTCTTGAACCCCATGGCCTCATAAGCGCAGTTCCCGGCCAGGATGATCAGATCCGCCCAGGAGATCTTGTTTCCGTATTTCTTCTTGATGGGCCAGAGCAGCCGACGCGCCTTGTCCAGGTTCACGTTGTCGGGCCAGCTGTTGACGGGGGCAAAACGCTGATTGCCGGCGCCGCCGCCGCCCCGCCCATCCTGAACGCGATAGGTGCCTGCGCTGTGCCAGGCCATGCGGATGAACAGAGGGCCATAATGTCCATAATCGGCCGGCCACCACTCCTGGGGCTCGGTCATCAGCGCGAAGAGATCTTCCTTGAGGGCGTAATAGTCGAGTTCGTTGAACGCTTCGGCGTAATTGAAGTCGTCGTCCAGGGGTTGGATGACCGGGGTGTTCTGATGGAGGATCTTGAGGTTCAACTTGTTCGGCCACCAGTCCCGAATCAATGTGCCTCCGATAGTGGTGGGCCTGCGGGCTCCACTCGTCACCGGGCATTTGCCGTGTCCACTCACGTTCTTCTCCTTTGAGGTTGGCATTCTTTGACCGCAGCGATCAGCCGCCGGGGGCGGACCGCCGCTGGTAAGAAGCTACAGAAACCCCGACAGGGAGGCAACCCCGGAGAGCCGCCCGCCCGGAACGAGGAGCGCCTCCACAGCGCCTCCTTCCGGAGCCGGACGCACAGGGCGCGAACCTTCCTCCCGCCGGCCCCCGGCAAGCCGCTTAACGCCCTCGGACGGCTTCGGCGCGCGTGAGGCTCCGGAAAGTCGAACCGACGATCCGGGGCACGGCCCGTCATGATCAAAGCCGACCGTTTCTCAGTCCTGTGTTTTATTTGCGCCGCGCATGAACCTCTCGTTCCATCGCGCGTTGAACTCTTTCAAACACATCAAAAAACACCTCGCTGACACCACGTCTTTGCACCCTGTTCCAAACGTGTTACAGGTTGATTCTGATACCGGCGTTCAGTGAAAAACACAACGTACAACACAATGGCACAAGGTAAAGTGAAATGGTTCAACGCCGAAAAAGGATTCGGCTTCATCGAACCGAGCGACGGGAGCAAAGATGTTTTCGTGCACCGCAACAACGTTGAAGGCCTCGGCTGGGATGACGGTCTCCGTGATGGAGAAGAAGTAGAATATGAAGTCGAGCGCACTCCCAAGGGATTGAGCGCGGCGAACGTGCAGCGAGTGGACTAACAAGCCCATTCGGGGTAAAATCCCCTGCAAATACTGTAACAGAAAAGCCCGGCCCCTGCGGTCGGGCTTTTCTGTTTTGCGCCTGTCCCAGAGCGATCTTCAGGGTTTATTTTGAAGCATAAGAGACGGTTGAAATTTCGACACACCACGCTTGATGGCAAAGTCGCCCGTGGCATATGAAGAGAAGCTCTTGATGGCGCCTGTCGCCCAAGCGGTTAGCCGTCCACGAAACGGGTTGACGCCTGTTGTTGCATGACGGGACGCGGAGGAATCGCAGGCTCATTGATCATGCGGGGGCCGTCGTTCTTCCGGAAGCGTCGTGACACGGTCGATCTGCCACCCGACAATGACCACGTTTTCTGCGGTGCGCCACGCAATGGACACGACGATCACCCGGTGGACGAACGAGGTGAAACGCTTCATGAGCCCGGGTCCGGACCGGAACGGTAAAACCGCCGGGCACGGGCAGGCACCCTTCACCGCGTCGATGGAAACGTCCGGGAGGCGGCGGACCGGGTGAGAGCGCCGCCCACCCGAAGGGGCGGCACGAGCGCGGGCGGACAACCGCCTCGGACAAGGAGCACGCCTTAGAACGTCAGGTCGATGTGGGGGGCGGCAGAGGCTTCAGACGAGGGTCGTCCGTCGGCGCGATAGACGGCGAGCGAGGGCCGCTCCTTCCGCGCGCGGCGCTTCCGGGGCTTGCGGCGGGGCGGCGGCTCGTGATGCCGCCGGTCGGCTTCGGCCTGCACCCACATCACTCCGGTGGGAGATGATATTTTGTCGGAACGCATCATAGGGTTCGAGATCAAGCGACTTTAACGAAAGTATCGACGCCTTCTATCGCCCCTTAAACGCTTTGCCGACGGATGTTTAGCTCCGGCCTCCGAAAACATTCAGAGCCACCCTTTCGCCTTCGCCTCCTCGTAGCCCTTCGCGCGGAGGAGAGAGGCCGGGTTGTCGAGCTTGCCGTAGCCCCATTCGTTCCACGTCGAGCGGTCGCCGTTGTAATCGGTGTGGGAAAGTTCTCGCACGACGTCGAGCACGCCGAGGTCGGCGGCCAGCTTCCACGTCTCGGCCTTGGTCCGATGCATGAGCGGCGTGTGGATACGGACCTCGGCGGGAAGCGCGAGCGAGAGCGCCGTCTCCATGGCGTCGATGAAGTCGCGGCGACAGTCGGGGTAGCCGGAGTAGTCCGTCTGGCACATGCCGCCGACGAGGTCGGTGATGCCTCGCGTGAAGGCGCGGCTCGCGGCGAGCGTCAGGAAGAGGGCGTTGCGTCCCGGCACGAACGACGCCGGCAACTCCGGCGCGCGCTCGTGCGCTGCGGAGACGTCCCTGTCGTGCTCCGTGAGCGCCGATCCCCGGAGCGTGCCCCGGATGTCCATGACCTCGAACGGCGCCCCCGCCCGCTCCGCGATGAGCGCCGCCTGTTCCAACTCGACGCGGTGCTTCTGCCCGTAATCGAAGCCGAGGGCCTCCACGCGGGCAAAGCGCGCTTTTGCCCAGAACAGACAGGTGGTCGAATCCTGCCCGCCGGAGAAGAGCACCAGCGCCGGACGGTCGAGGGTCGTATCCATGAGCAGAGGGGAAGGATCGTGAAAAGCGCCCGCACCCGAGAGGCGCCCTTCGCCAAGAACTTCGGATGCGAAAGAAGGTTCAAGCACCCCGCTTTTATCGTCAAGCACCGCACGAAAGATCCATGGGCACGGAGCATCACGACCCGACGGCCGAGCTCGAAGCGCTTCAGGCACAGGCGCTCGAACACACGCGCCGCTCGCTCGAACACATGGCGCGCCACGGCATCCGCCCCGAGGACCGATTCGGGCTCTTTCTCCCGCCCGAAACGCGACAGGCCGAGATTCACCGGCTTGCCTATCCGCACGCGGCCCGGCAGGTGGTGGTCTATGAAACGGAAAAGGGGGAGTTTTCGGCGCTCTGCCCCTTCTCGGGCCTGCCGGACTACGGAACGGTGCGCGTGGAATACGTGCCGGGAAGCTGGATCCTCGAGCTGAAGAGCCTGAAGTATTACCTCCTCTCGTGGCGAAACATCGGGGCGGCGCAGGAGGACATCACGGCGCTCATGTACGAGGACCTGATGCGCCACCTCGAAGACCCCGACTACCTCGTGCTCACGACCGACTATAACGTGCGCGGCGGCATCCACACGACGTGCACCATCGACAGCCGCAAACAGGGGACATAAACGGAGAATCCTTTTTTAAAGGAGGACCCTTTTTGCAAAAATCATCGTCCGTGGCGTAGCATGGGGAAACGACCTTCCCACCCGCCCGACCCCCGACGATGCCCGCACGCCCGCTCGCCGTCCTCGCCCTCGCCGTCCTCCTGAGCGCCTGCGCCCCGCGCGCGGAAGATAACGCCGAGGCGCCGCCCGACCCCGCGCCTGCCGCCATGCCGGAGGCGACCTCGCTCCTCGGCACGCCGCTCTACCTCCCCGAGCGCCCGCCCGAACGGCAAGCCGCCCTCGAAGCCGACCTCGCCGAGGCCCGCGCCGCCTACGAGGCCGACCCCGACGACCTCGAACGCATCGTCTGGCTCGGACGACGCACCGCCTACCTCTGGCGCTATCACGACGCCATCGCCGTCTTCACCGAGGGGCTCGCTAAATACCCGGATGAGCCGCACCTCCTCCGCCACCGGGGACACCGCTATATCTCCATCCGAGACTTCGACCGCGCCGTGGCCGACCTCGAACGCGCCGCCGCCGCGATCGAAGGGACCGAGGACGAGATCGAGCCGGACGGACAGCCGAATGCGGCGGGCATCCCCACGAGCACCCTCCACACGAACATTTATTATCACCTCGGCCTGGCCCACTACCTTCTCGGCGACTTCGACGAGGCCCGGGCCGCCTTCCAGAAATGCCGCGACGCCGCAACGAACGACGACATGTACGTGGCCGCCGCCGACTGGCTGTACATGACGCTCCGCCGCCTCGGACGCGACGACGAAGCCGCCGCCGTGCTCGAGCCCATCACCGCCGACATGGAACTGCTCGAGAACCACGTCTACCACCGGCGCTTGCTCATGTACAAAGGGCTCCTCACACCCGAGACGCTCCTCCACGTGGACGACGAGGCGGACGCCGACCTGACCTTCGCCACGCAGGGCTACGGCGTTGGAAACTGGTATCTGTACAACGGCGAGCCGGAGCGGGCGAAGGCGATCTTCGAGCGCGTACTCGAGACCAACTACTGGCCCGCCTTCGGCTACATCGCCGCCGAGGCCGACCTCAAGCGCATGACCGAGGCGAGGCCCTGACGCCCCCCCTTTTGCAAAGGATGCCTGTCCGGGATGGTCCGCCTCACAAAAACCTTTTTCTTCTCGCCCTCCTGGCCGCCCACGTCCTCCCGGCGCGGGCGAAGAACCGGGAACGCGCTCCGAAGGACGCCTCAGGCATAGATGCCGCGGATGCGGAGGGCGCTGGCGACCTTGTCGATGGCGAGCACGTACGCCCCGATGCGCAGCGTGACGTCGTACTGTGCGGCGGCGTCGTACACGTTGTCGAAGGCGGCGCGCATCATGCGGTCGAGCCGTCGGTTCACGCGGTCGATGCTCCAGTAGTAGCCCTGGCGATTCTGGACCCATTCGAAGTACGAAACCGTCACGCCGCCCGCGTTGGCGAGAATGTCCGGGATGACGAGCGAACCGTTCTCCTTGAGGATGGCGTCGGCGGCGGGGGTCGTCGGGCCGTTGGCGCCCTCGGCAATGATCTTCGCCTTGATGTCCGGCGCATTGCTCTGGGTGATCTGGTCCTCCTTCGCCGCCGGCACGAGCACGTCCACCTCGAGCGTGAGCAGTTCCTCGTTCGAGATCGGATCGGCGTTCGGATAGCCTTCGAGCAGGCGGTTGTTTTTCGCCGCGTAGTCCATCATCGCCTGAACGTCGAGGCCGTTCGCGTTATAATAGCCGCCCGTCACGTCGCTCACGGCGACGATCTTGCAGCCCTGCTCGGCCAGCAGTTGCGCGCCGATGGACCCGACGTTGCCGAAGCCCTGCACGGCCACGGTGCACTCGGACGGACGCAGGCCCAGGCGTTCCATCGCCGAGAGCGTGACGGTCATCACGCCGCGTCCGGTGGCTTCGCGGCGCCCCGGCGAGCCGCCGAGGATGAGCGGCTTGCCCGTGACGACGGCGTTGGCCGTGCGGCGCGCGTGCATCGAATACGTGTCGAGGATCCACGCCATGATCTGATCGTTCGTGTTCATGTCCGGCGCGGGGATGTCGCGGTCCGGGCCGAAGACGTCGAGCAGGTTGGCCGTATAGCGGCGCGTGAGGCGTTCGAGTTCTCCGGGGCTCATCTTGCGGGGGTTGCAGATGACGCCCCCCTTGGCGCCGCCGAAGGGCACCCCGATGACGGCGCACTTCCACGTCATCCATGCCGCGAGCGCCTTCACCTCGTCCACCGTCACGTCCGGCGCATACCGGATGCCGCCCTTCGAGGGACCGAGGATCTCGTTGTGGATCACGCGGATGCCCTCGAAGACCTTCATCCGACCGTCGTCGAGCGTCACGGGGATGGCCGTGATGTGGATGCGCGAAGGCGTGGTGAGGTACTCGTAAAAGCCGGGGTCGAGCTCGAGAATCTGCGCGGCGACGTCAAAGCGCTTGACCATCGCCTCGAAGGGGTTCTCGTGATCACGGATGGGCGCGGGCTCTTTGTAGACGGCCCGCTCGTACACGTTGCGGTTGAATGGCATGGGTTCGTACCGTGGGCTGAAAAAGAGGACGACCGGAAGGGCTTCCGAACGGCCATCCATAGAGAATATCGCGGCTGAGAGAGGAGACTAAAAAATCAGGGGTTCGGAATAGCGTGCAAAGGTACGGACGCCGTCCGAAATTCGTATGCGAAGACCGTTCGAATCTTCGAAAGAGAACACGAGAAGAGATGATGAAGGAACGCCGGCGTAAAGAGATCGCATCGCTGTCGCGGCGGAAGGGGCGGGAACGTCTCGGACAGATGCTCCTCGAAGGGGTGCGCTCGGTGGAGGCGGCCGTGCAGGCGGGCGCGCCGCTCGTCGAGGTGATCGTCACGGAGGCGGCGCAGGCCGAGGCGCGCGTGCGGGCGCTTCTGGCGCGGACGGACGCGCCG
>NZ_JBWOPL010000067.1:0-94912 GCF_056451265.1 Rhodocaloribacter sp.
CAGCATGACGGAAACCGACAAGATCAAAGCCCTCGTTGCCTACCGTATAGAGCAGGCCAATGATGCGCTCAAAGCTGCCGGCACGCTGATCGACACGAATCTCTTTCGCGATGCCATCAGCCGGGCCCTCGAAGCCGAACTCGACACGCTGCTTGCCAGCACCAGCGACCTTCGTGACGAGCACGGGCGTCGGCGCGTGGTACGCAATGGCTACCTCCCCGAGCGCCAGGTGCAGACCGGCATCGGACCCGTCGAGGTCAAAGTACCTCGCGTGCGCGATCGGGTCGGCACGGGCGAGAGGGCCATTGGTTTTGTGCCATCGATGCTGCCCCGCTATATGCGCAAGACACGCTCAATCGAGGCGCTGCTTCCTTGGCTCTACCTCAAGGGGGTCTCCACTGGCGACTTCTCCGAGGCCCTAGCCGCCCTGCTCGGGGTCGAGGCACCGGGCCTCTCGCAGGCGACGATCTCACGGCTCAAGGCTGGCTGGAAAGACGAGTACGAGGCCTGGACAAAGCGCGACCTCTCCGCCCGACGCTACGTTTACCTCCGGGTCGAGGGTGTCTATTTTAACGTGCGCATGGATCAGGATGACCAGTGCATCCTGGTGGTCATCGGTGCCACGAGCGACGGGCGCAAGGAACTGCTGGCCATAGAGGACGGCTACCGCGAGTCAGCGCAGGCCTGGCGTGAACAGCTGCTCGACCTCAAGCGACGGGGGCTTAAGCAGGCCCCGCAGATGGCCCTCGGCGACGGAGCGCTCGGCTTCTGGAAGGCCCTCTCGGAGATCTACAGCCAGACGGCGCAGCAGCGGTGCTGGGTCCACAAGACGGCCAACGTGCTCAATTGCCTACCCAAGTGGCAGCAGGCCAAGGCCAAGAGTCGGCTGCACGATATCTACCTAGCGGCCACGAGGCAGGAGGCTGAAGAGGCCTTCGACTTCTTCCTTGAGGCCTACCAGGCCAAGTATCCCAAGGCGGCGGCCTGCCTGGCCAAGGACCGAGAGATGCTCTTGGCCTTCTACGCTTTTCCGGCCGAGCACTGGCGCCACCTGCGCACGACCAACCCGATCGCATCGACCTTCGCCACGGTAGGACTGCGCACAGCGAAGGTGCGGGGTTGCTTCTCGCGCGAGACGGTGCTGACGATGGTGTTCCAGTTCGGTCGCTGCGCCGAGAAGAAATGGCGTCGGTTGAATGGCTCGGAGCATCTGCGCGACGTAGCCGCCAACGTCACCTACATCGACGGATTTCACCCAGACAGGATCGCCGCCTAGAGATCGACGCCCTGCCCGTGGAAGGCTTCTTCGGCGTGCTCGTCACGCAGGCGGGCGTCAACCAGGGGGCGGACGGGGCGATCCACATCCGCGGCGGGCGCTCGAACGAGATCGCTTACCTCGTCGACGGACTCTCGGTGGGCAACCCCTTCGAGACGAACGGCCTGGCCACGAGCGTCGCCTCGGACGCCATCCAGGAGATGACCGTCATCTCGGGCGCGTTCAATGCCGAGTACGGACGCGCCATGTCCGGCATCGTCAACCTCGTCACGAAAGAGGGCGGCAACGACTACCACGGCTCCGCCAGCTTCTACGGCGGCGACACCGTCACCGGCAACGACGACATCTTCTTCACCCCCTCCGGCTACCGGCTCAATGTGTACACGTTCGAGAGCACCCTCAGCGGGCCGGTTCCCTTCTACCAACCGCTCCGGTTCTTCGTCTCCTACCGCCGGGACGTCGACGACGGCTCGATCTTCGGCTTCCGCGAGCACCTCCCCTCCGACTCGGCCAACTTCAACGGCGACCCCGCTCTCCTCGAAAACATCCGGGAATTCCTCCCCGACTACGACGGACCCGCCTGGTATTATGAGCTTCAGGGCAAGCCCTGGTATGAAGTCGCCGACGACCCCGCCGCGGCCCGCGGCGAACGGGTGGCGATGAACCCGAATTCGAGCGCCAACTTCATCGGCAAGCTGAGCATCCGGCCCTTCTCCGGCGTCAAGGTCGAATACTCGTTCCTCCACGACCGGGGCAAACGGAAGCCGTTCAACTTCGCCTACCGCTTCAACCCCGACGGCGTCGTCACCAACCGCGACAAAAGCTACAACCACAGCCTCCACTGGACCCACACCCTCGACGACCGCACCTTCTACACGCTCCGACTCTCCTACGCCACGAATGAGTTTCAACAGTATCTTTACGAGAACCCCCTCGATCCCCGGTACGTCTCTTCCAACAAGATCCAGGGCTTCCCGGGCAACAACTTCCTCTTCGGCGGCAACCAGAAGAGCCACATCGACGAGCGCTCCCGCTCGCTCCGGACGAAGTTCGACTTCACCCGGCAGTTCGGCGTCGTGCACGAAGCCAAAGCGGGCATCGACGTTCAATTGCACAGCCTCGACCGCGAGAACTTCGTCGTCCTCTTCGACGGAGATCAGTACAAGGAACCGACCGTGCCCCCGCTCGACTCCCCGGCGCACGATCGGTATGAAGGTCAGAAAGTGACCGAGTTCAGCGCCTATGTGCAGGACAAGCTCGAGTTCGAGGACTTCATCATCAATGCCGGGATCCGGTACGAGCGCTTCGACCCGCACGGGCAATACATCCCCAACCTGCTCGACCCCTTCGGTCGGGATACGCCGCTTCGTAAAGCTTCCGTCAAACAGTTGGTGTTGCCGCGTCTGGGGGTCTCCTTTCCGATCACCGAGACCGGCATCGTCCACTTCTCCTACGGCCATTTCGCGCAGATGCCCACGCTCCGGCGCATGTATCTCAACCCCGAGTTCGAATTCCCGAAAGGCGCCCAACCTACCTTCGGCAACACGAACATGCGACCCGAGCGCACGGTGCAATATGAACTCGGCCTGCAGCAACAACTCACCGACGACGTCGCCTTCGACGTCACCGGATTCTTCAAGGACATCCGCGACTACCTCGCCCGGCAGACCGTCCGCTTCAGCACCATCGCCGGGGAGGACGTCTACAACATCTACCTCAACCGGGACTACGCCAACGTCAAGGGCGTCACCTTCGCGCTGACGAAACGACGGCAACGAGGCGGCCTGGTCTCGGCCACGCTCGACTATACGTTCCAGATCGCCGAGGGCAACCGGAACGACGCCAACGCCTTCTTCTTCAACTTCCTCTCGGGCCGCGAGAACGAGTTCGAGCTCATCCCGCTCGACTTCGACCAGCGACACATCGTCTCCTCCACGGTCACGCTCACGAAGCCGGGCAACTGGGGCCTCTCGGTCATCAGTTCCTTCTCGACCGGCTATCCGTACACCCCGCTGCTGATCGACCAGAAGATCGACCAGCTCCCCAACAGCGGGCGGAAACCGGCGCAGATCAAGCTCGACCTGCATCTGTACAAAGATTTCCGCTTCGGCAAGATGACCGTCCGCACGTTCGCAAAGGTCTTCAACGCGCTCGACCGGCTCAACGAGCGGTTCGTCTTCAACGACACGGGCCGCGCCACCTATTCGCTCAACGGACAGCGCGGCATCCACGCCACGTGGGAACCGGCCTACGGGCAACCGGGCATCCACACGCTCGACGAGTACAATACGCGCCCCCATTATTACTCCGCCCCCCGCGAAATCCGCCTCGGAGCGACGCTCAGTTTTTAGAGAATGGCTTCCGCACGCGACGGCCCAAAGCTTCCCGGCGCGGAGCAGAGATACCGGATCTCGAAAATCAAATTCGACGAGATGATGTTTAAACGGTTTGTATGGATAACCTTCAGCCTTTTTCTGGCCCTCCCCGCTTTCGCTCAAACGAAGGCCGATGCACAGACGCGGCAGCGGGGGTGGACGTACGACCAGGTGCGGCAATGGGTCGACGCGCAGTCGGCCAAACAGGTCCGGCGCTCCGACCTCGACTGCGTGGACTTCACCAACCGCCGCGACGCCGTGATGAACGGCAACCGGATCACGACGCAGATCCTCAACTTCGGCTCGATCTCCTCGCCCGGCAACACCATCACGGACATCGTGTGGAACGGCCTCGGCTACGGCTTCGAGTTCGGTCCCTTCGTCGCCGCCGAAGTGGTGGACGAGGGACATCGGGACCCGAAGAGCGTGCAACTCCGTGACGACAACGGCAACCTCGTCCTCGACGAGAACGGAGACCCGATCTGGGTGATGCACATCGTCTCGGACGGCATCGTCTCCAATGGCGGCGAGGTCTCTCCCGACGGCTCCGCGTTCTGGGGATGGCAGCCGATCCCGTGCGCCGAACCGGTGGGCAACTTCGGGGGCATCGAGGTGGTGAGCCAGACCTCCAGCCTCATCCCCACGAGCGACGCGCCGGACAAGGACCTCGACGGCAAGCCCGACTCGTGGCCCGCCTCGTGGTTCAACGAAAACCTGAAACAGTACGTCTGGCCCGGCGCGCTGCAGCAGGGCGCCTCGAACGCCGACAAGGAGGCGCTGTATTTCATGAACGACTACATGAACTGCGAATTCGCGTATGATCCCTTCCCCTCCGACCCCGACCGAAATTGCGGCCTCGGCCTCGAAGTGGAGGTGCGCATCTACCAGTGGGCCAACCCCCTCGCCGAAGACGCCATCTTCCTCATCTACAAGATCACGAACAAGAGCGAACGCGACCTCGAAAAAGTGACCTTCGGCATGTGGGGCGACCCCCACATCGGCGGCCCCGGCGACTGGCCGGACGACTTCGCCTTCTTCGACAAAAACCTCGACATGGTCTTCGCGTGGGACGCCGACGGACGATCCGACATCCCCGGACGCGTGCCCGGCTACTTCGGGTACAAATTCCTCGAAAGTCCCGGCATCGGCAATGAGATCATCGGCGGACAGTTCTTCGAGGGCGACGGCATCGACAACGACGACGACGGCATGATCGACGAGTCGTGGACCGACGGCATCGACAACGACAACGACTGGAACATCGACCGCGACGACGTGGGCATCGACGGCATCCCCGGCACGGGCGACACGGGCGAGGGCGACGGCGTGCCCACCGCCGGCGACCCGTTCGACATCACCAAGCCCGGCGAGCCCAACTTCGAGTTCACCGACATCGACGAGAGCGACATGATCGGGCTGACCTCGTTCGCCTCTCCCCGCTTCGCCGGCAGCCGCATCTCGAACGACGAGCAGGTGTGGGACTGGGTCCGCCCCCAGCGCTTCGACAGCGTCCCCACCGAAGCCGGCGACTACGTCTTCCTCTATGGGTCCGGCTCGTTCGGCCTCCGCGCCGGAGAGACGAAACGCTTCTCCATCGCCCTCATCGTCGGAGAAAACCTGGCCGACCTCAAGCTCAACGCCGCCACCGTGCAACAGATCTTCGACGTCGGTTACCGCTTCGCCAAGCCGCCGGACAAACCCGTCGTGCGCGCCGTCCCCGGCGACGGCAAGGTGACCCTCTACTGGGACGATCGCGCCGAGCGCTCCGTCGACCCCCTCTCCCGTGAAAACGACTTCGAGGGCTACGTCATCTATCGCTCGACCGATCACGAGTTCAGCGACCAGCAGACCATCACGGACATCAACGGCTCGAAGTTTCTCTTCCGGCCGCTCACGAACGAAGTCGGCGTCGAAGCCAAGTTCGACCTCGAAGACGGCCTCAAGGGCCCCTCCCCCATCCCGTTCCCTCAGCGCGGCGTCTCGTTCGACCTCGGCGACGACACGGGGCTCTTCCACACCTATGTGGACTCGAACAACGTCGTCAACGGGCAAACCTATTATTATGCCGTGACGGCCTACGACAAAGGCTTTGCGGGCGGGGACGAGGGCAGCTTCCTCAACGGCATCCCGCCCAGCGAAACGAGCAAGACGATCACATTCAATCCCGTCACCGACGACTTCATCTTCGACGTGAACACCTCGTCCGTGATTCCGCGTCCGCGCGTGACGGGCTACGTGCCGCCCACCATCGAGGCGGGGGGCGGCATCGTCCACGAACAGGGCGCGGCCACCGGGCAGATCACCCTCAACATCATCGACGAACTCGCCGTGAAGGACGGCGCGACGTACGCCATCGACTTCGAGGAGGTGGACGACCGCGTGATGTACTCCGTCATCGACGAGACGCCGCAGACGGTCACCGTCCGGGCGTCCATCGGAAAGACCTCCTCGCTCGGCTTCCGCAACGTGATTCCCGAGACCTTCCGCCTGACGACCGCTTCGGGGACGGTGCTTGAAGAGGGGACCGACTACACCCTGCTCCCCGAAACCGGCTCGGTGCAGATCTTCTCCGGCGCACAGGACGGCGACGAGCTCCTCGCCACGTTCAAGTACCGCCCCCTCTACCGGAGCGACCGGCTGCACTCGGAGGAATCGAACCTCGTCTTCGACGGCATGCACCTCTTCGTCCAGGACGACCCGCTCGAACTCGACCTCGACCAGACGGGCTGGGTCGAAGGCGGGCAGGACATCCCGTTCGAAGTGCGCGTGGCCACGGCCGGGCCGGGGCGGAAAGCGCAACCGTTCGACTATGAGATCCGCTTCACCGACAGTCCCGTGACCATCGGCTTCAACAACAACCTCCCGCTGCCCTTCGACGTCTCGAACCTGACGCGCGCCAACCAGCCGATCCAGACCTTCGTGCCGGACATCAACCGGAACGGCCAGTGGGACGTGAACGAGCAGATCATCTTCCTCGAACTGGTCGACGGCGAACTGACGGCCACGTGGGAGCTCAAGCTCGAAGACGTGGGCCGCATGCCCGGCGACGGCGACGTGTTCTTTATTCGCACCCGCAAGCCGTTCCGGGGCAACGACATGTTCACCTTCAAGACCGTCGCCGCCACGACCGACGCGGCGCAGGTGAAGGAGGGGCTCCGCAACATCTATGTGGTGCCGAACCCGTACGTGGCCACGAACGAGATCGAGCCGCGCAACCCCGTCTCCCGCTCCGAGCGCGGCGACCGGCGGCTCTACTTCGCCAACGTCCCGCAGAAGTGCACCATCCGCATCTATACGCTCGCGGGCGAGCTCGTCGACACGATCGAGCACGACAGCGCCCTCGACGACGGCAAGGCCTTCTGGAATCTCCGCACCAAAGACAACATGAACATCGCCTATGGGCTGTACCTCTTCCACGTGGAATCCGAGGAAGGCTCGTACATCGGCAAGTTTGCGGTCATCAAATAAGCGGGACGACGTTCGTGCGATTGAACGTTCAAACTTTCAACGTTTTGACGATATGAAACGATTTCTCCTTTTGACGACCCTGGCGCTCCTCGCGCTCCCCGTGCGGGCGCAGACCATCGGCGACGCGTCAGAGTCGCGGACCATCACGAAGGTGGGCACGACGTCGGCGCAGTTTCTCAAGCTCGGCGTCGGGGCGCGGGCCATCTCGCTCGGCGGGGCGTTCGTGGCCGAGGCGAGCGACCTCTCGGCATTGTACTGGAACCCGGCGGGGCTGGCCCGCATGAACGGCAGCGCCGTCCAGCTGGCGCACACGCAGTACCTCGCCAACATCGACTACAACTTCGCCGCCTTCGGCATCAACCTCGGAGGCGCGGGCACGCTGGCCGCCTCGCTGATCTTCCTCGACTCGGGCGAGATGGACGTCCGCACCACCCGCCAACCCGAGGGCACCGGCGAGCGCTTCAAGGTCCAGGACTTCGCCCTCCAGCTCTCGTACGCCCGCCCTCTCACCGACCGCTTCTCCATCGGTGGTACGCTCAAGTACGTCAACGAGCGCGTCTGGCACAGCACCGCCTCGGCGCTCGCCTTCGACGTGGGGCTGCTCTTCACCACCCCGTTCCGCGCGCTCCGCCTCGGCGCGAGCATGTCGAACTTCGGCCCGAAGATGCAGATCAACGGACGCGACATCCTCTTCAGCACGGACCCGGCTCCGGAACAGCAGGGCAACGTCGAGGTGGTCAACTCGGAGTTTCTCACCGATCGCTTCGCGCTGCCGCTCCTGTTCCGCGTCGGCCTCGCCTGGGACGCCGTCGCCACGGCCAATCATCGCATCGTGCTCATGACCGACGCCGCGCACCCGAACGACAACAGCGAATACGTGAACATGGGTCTGGAGTACGTCTTCCGGGACCTGATCTCGCTTCGGACCGGCTTCCGCAACCTCTTTGAAGTGGACGGCGAGCAGGGCCTCACCTTCGGCGGCGGGCTCAACTTCCGCATCGACCGATCGCTCCGTGCCCGCTTCGATTATGCCTATGCCGACTTCGGCCGCCTCGAACAGACCCACTGGTTCACGCTCGATCTCGTTTTTTAAGGATTCACCTACGAAACGGAAAGGGCCGCGCAGTCACTCAATATTCATGCGCGTCCTTCGTCCTTTCGCCCGATGATTGCCCATGAAATACCGTCTACCGCTGCTCTTCGGACTTTTCCTCCTTCTTGTCGCTCCGGCCCGCGCCCAGATCCTGCACGATCTGACGGACCGCACCGTGACGCTCTCCGCCCCGCAGACGACCCGCACCGGCAAGCGCGCCGAGATCACCCTCTCCGCTCCGACCGTGGAGGAAGCCTTCAACGGCGTGGTCATACAGGGATTCTCCACCGACCCGGCCTTCGTGGGATGGATCCGCTTCGAGGAAGGCGGCGCCTGGGGCGACTGGTTGCCCCTGCACGTCGTGCGCTCGGCCACCGGCGGCACTTTCGTGGCCGGTTATCGCGGCAACGTTTTTCGTGAGCGCACACGCTTCGAACTCCGCTTCGACGTGGCCGCGGAGGCGTCCTTCTCCCTTACCGGCGCGGGCGTCTTCGACAACCGGAAAGACGACGACTACCGCGCGCGCGAAGGAGGCGCCATCGTCCCGCTTCCCGGAAAGAAGACCGGCGAAATCATCCCTCCGCCGCTCATCACCCGGGCCGAATGGGGCGCGGCGCCCTTCATCCGCGGCAACCCGGTCCCGCTCGCCAACCCGGACTACAAGTACATGACGTTTCATCACGCCGCCGGCTTCTCCGCCACGACCAGAGAGGAGGGCATCCGGCAGGTGAAGGCGATCCAGGACCTCCATCAGAACGTGCGCGGCTGGAGCGACATCGGCTATCAGTTCGCCATCGACCGGGGGGGGCGGCTGTATCAGGGACGTCCGTTCCTCGACGGCAGCACGTCGCTCGAAGAGGTGCCGGTCCTCGCCCTCGGGGCGCACGTGGGCGGGTTCAACACCGGCAACATCGGCGTGGTGATCCTCGGCTGTTATCATCCTCCCGAAGGCTCCTATTGCAATGAGGTCATCACCCCCGAGGCCCTCGACACGTACATCACCCTCTTCGCTTTCCTGAGCGAACGCTACGGCGTCCCGCCCGAACTCATCCGGGGACACCGCGACTTTTCGAGCACCGCCTGTCCCGGCGACAACAATTATCCCCTCCTGCCCGGCATCCGCGCCGATGTCGCGCAGTTGATCCTCACCGGCAATGCGCTGCTCGGTGAAGCAACCCTCGCCGCCGCGACCGACGCCGACGGTGTGGTCACGCTCGAATGGGACTTTCTCAGCGATTTCGGCATCGTTGCCTATCGCATCGAACGCACTTTCGAGGGCGTCACGACCGTGGTGTATGAAGGCGAGGACGCCGTCCCCGACCGTTTCGTCGACGTGGGCGTCCGGAAGCCGGGCGTGGTGCTGTACGAACTCTATGCGCGGAGCGCCACCGGACGCGAGCAACTGCTCACCGCCGCCGAGGTCGTCGTCGGCGTGCCCGAACGATACACGCTCGCCGACGCTTTCCCCAATCCCTTCAACGGACAAACCACCATCCGGTATTTCCTCGAACGCGACGGCATCGCCTCGCTCCGCGTCTATGACGTCACCGGACGCGAGGTGCAAACGCTCGTCGATACGTTCCAGAAAGGCGGCCAATGGTATGCCGCGCGCTTCGATGGCTCGGGACTGCCGGGCGGCGTATATTTCTATCGCCTCCGCGTCGAAGGCTTCGCCACGACCGACTTCGACAAGACCGGAAAGCTCGTGCTCGTGAAGTGACGGCCACGCGGGCGGCGTCTCGGAAAGCTCCCACCCGAGGGGCTCGGATCTCTCAGGCTTCCCCCCGCGTAATGCCTGGCGCACCCGCCCGACGCGCCCTATCTTTCCCGTGTTCGCACCCCGGAACGTTGCGCGCTTCGGGCAGGGCCTTCCCGCATGTCACCGGTCTATTCCCTCATGCCGTCATTGTGCGCTCATCGCTGTCTCGCCATGCTCGCGGCCTGCCTGACGATCCTTTCCGGAGCGTCTCCCAGCCGCGCCGCCTCCGATGACTTGCTCCGCATCCTCCTTTTCGAACAGAACCGGCCCGGGGCGGTGACCGTGTCCGGAGCATCGGGGCTGGCCCTTTTCATCGGAGAGGAAGCCGAGCCGTTGTTCCGTCTGGCTCCCGGCGAAGCCGTGCACATCGAGGCGCAAGCGGGCGAGATCCTTTTCACCGTGTCGGGCCGGGGAATCCGCACCCGCAGCCTTCGGATCGAGCCGAACGACGACGCGACGTTCACGCTCGACGTCACCGCCGGAGGCGATCCGGTCGCGGCGCGGCGATACGAGGGCCACCTCACCGTCGCGCCTGCCTCGGGGGGCGTCCTCGAACTGGTCAACCACGTTCCGGTGGAGGCGTACGTGGCGAGCGTGGTGGCGAGCGAATACGGGTTCGACGACCTCGAAGGAGCGAAGGCGATGGCCGTCATCATCCGCACGTACGCCCTCCGCGTCCTCGGGAAGTTCAGCGAGGACTACGACCACGTCGACCACACGCTCTCGCAGGTCTATCGCGGCGCGGACGCGGTCACGGACGTCTCTCGCGAGGCGGCCCGGCGAACGCGGGGCGAAGTGCTCACGTACGACGGCGCGCTCGTCGAAGCGGTCTACTTCGCGTCGAGCGGAGGACACACGGCGGACAATGAAACCGTGTGGGCAACCGAGCCGAAGCCCTACCTCCGAGGCATCCGCGACCCGTACGACCACTCGCCGCACGCAACGTGGAAAGCGACGATCCCGAGGAAAAAGCTCCTCGACGCGCTCTCGAAAGCGTATGGTTTTCCCGTGGAGGGCATTCGCATCGCCCGACGAAGCCGCGACGGGCGCGTGCAAACGATGACGCTCCTCGGCGCGCGTGAACGGACCATCTCCGGCAATGCGTTCCGTCTCGCCGTGATCCGTACCTTCGGCGCGCGGACACTGAAGAGCACCTTCTTCGACGCCCGCGTCCGGGGCGAAACCTATGTCTTCGAGGGACGCGGGTTCGGGCACGGCGTCGGGCTGAGCCAGTGGGGCGCGCATGAGATGGCGCAAAAGGGCCATTCCTACCGCGACATCCTTACGTTTTATTATACGGGTGTGGCCCTCTCCCATGATGCGGACTATGCCGCGCTCCTGGGGCGTGAACGCGAAGCGCGCGCGCCGACGGAGCCGCCGCCCGTCACCGTCGCCGATGAGGATCCGGGGCCCGCCGCTTCGCCCCCGGCGGTCGCGGAGAAGACGCCTGCCGCGCGAGCGAAGAAGAAGCGGAGACGGCTCGGCTGGTGAGGGGAAGGTCGGACGGCCTCCTCCCTCTCCACGCTCCGCCTCGGACCCCACCCGATCCTTCCACCCATCGTCCCCCTATGCGTCCTCGTCCTTCTCTCCTTTCCCGCTCGGGTCTGATCATCCTCGTATTTATTGCCGCCTCCGGGAGCGTTTTCGCTCAGTCGCCCGACACGGCGCGTGTGGTTTTGCCTGAGATCGAGATCGAGGCGGCGCGCGCCACCGAGACGGAGGCGACGGCCCCATATGCCGTCTCGGTGTTGGTCCGGGGTCCCGAGCGGGTGGCGCAGGAAGCCGACCTCTCGCTCGCGTCCCTTCTGCGCGAGCTGCCCGGACTGTGGATCAACGACCGGGGGCATTTCGCGCTCGGCGAGCGTCTGTCCGTGCGCGGCATGGGCAGCCGGGCCGCTTTCGGCGTGCGCGGCGTGCAGGTGATCCTCGACGGCGTCCCGCTCACGATGCCCGACGGGCAGGCCGTCCTCGACGTCGTCGACCCCGCCTTCGTTCGTCGCGCCGAGCTCGTGCGCGGACCGGCGTCGCGGTTCTGGGGCAACGGCGGCGGCGGCGCGCTCTTTCTCTCGACGGCGTTCTTCTCGGATCGGCCCATGCTCCGCGCCCGCGTGCTCGGCGGCTCGTACGGCGCGAGGCAGGCCGCCTTCGAAGCCTCCGTCCCGGCAGGACGGCATCGCTTCCACGTCCATGCCTCCGACTTCCGCAGCGACGGCTACCGCACCCACAGCGCCGGCAGGTTCAGCCGCGCCGGTCTCCACGGCGACCTCGCCCTTGACGCGCGCACACGCCTGCGCCTGACCGCCGCCCTCGCCGCTCAGGACGTCGAGCACCCCGGCTCGCTCACCCGCGCTCAGTTCGAGGCCGACCCGCGCGGGGCCAACCCTCGCTTCGCCGAGACGCGGGCGGGCAAAGAGAGCCTTCACGCACAGGCGGGCGCCACCCTCCTCCGAGACACCGGGATCGGACTCTTCACCGTCACCGCATACGGCCTCTCCCGCACCCTCGACAACCCCCTTCCCTTCGCATACATCGACCTCGACCGGAAGGCGGGCGGACTTCGGTTCATGCTCCGCGCGGCGCGCGACCGCCTCCGATGGGGCCTCGGCCTCGACGCCGGGTTTCAGGCCGACAACCGCCGCAATTTCAACAACGATGCCGGACGGCCGGGACAGGATCGCCGGCTCGACCAGCGTGAAACGGTCCGCGACCTCGCCGCCTTCGGCTTCGTGAGCCTCCCGCTCGCTGCGCCGCTGCGCCTCACGCTCAGCCTCCGCGCCGACCACATCCGCTTCGCCATGACCGACCGCCTCCTCACCAACGGCGATCAGTCCGGGAGCCGCACTTTCTCCGCCGTAAGCCCCGCCGCCGGGGTCGCCTATCGTCTCGGAAAACTGCTCTTTTTTGCCAACGTGAGCACCGCTTTCGAGACGCCGACCACGACCGAACTCGTCAACCGCCCCGACCTCACCGGCGGCTTCAATCCCGACCTCGATCCTCAAAAAGTGCGGGGGCTCGAAGCGGGCGTGCGGGGCGTCCTTCCCGGCGTCCCGGTCCGCATCGACTTCGCCGTGTTCCGCCTCGCCGTGCGCGACCGGCTCGTGCCGTTTCAGGCGGAGGACGACGGCCGCACGTACTTCCGGAACAGCGGGGCCAATACCCACGACGGCGTGGAGGCGGCCGTCACGTGGTCGCCGCGCCCGTGGCTCACGCTCCGGACCGTGTATGCCGGCAGCCGGTTCGTCTTCGACGACGAGGCCCTCGCCGACCACCGCCTCCCCGGCGTCCCTCCCCGCCGCTTCTTCGGCGACATGCGTGTGGAGCAGCGAGGATGGTGGGCGCGTCTCGCGCTCGAACGTGCGAGCGCGTACTTCGTCAACGACGCGAACACCGAGCGGAACGACGGATACACGGTCGTGGACGTGTACGCCGGGCACGCGGGGCTGTCTGTGGGCCGCGTCCGGCTTCAGCCTTTCGGCCGCATCGCAAACCTCTTCGACGCGCGATACAGCGGTTCGGTGAGCGTCAACGCCTTCGGCGGGCGCTTCTTCGAGCCCGCCCCGGGCCGTGTCTTCGAGGCGGGCCTTAACGTGACGCTGTGAGGCGCACCGGGTGGCTCTTTTCACGGACGCGCCCTATCATGCGCCGTGTCCGACCCCGCCGCCGACCGCCATGCTCGCACCGATCCTCTCCGCGCTCATCTTCGTCTCCGCTGCGATCCATATCCGGGCCGAATATGTCGGCCCGAGGGCGCGGGTGTATGTGTTCAAGCCGCTGACGACGGCGCTCATCCTCGTCCTCGCCGCCACCGCCTCTGCGGAGACGTCTACCTACCGTTATGCCATCCTTGCCGGCCTCGCCTTCTCGCTCCTCGGCGATGTCTTCCTCATGCTCCCGAAAGACCGGTTCCTTCCCGGCCTTCTCAGTTTCCTCCTCGCGCACGTGTGGTACCTCGTCGCCTTCACCACCGACGCCGGTTTGCACCTGGACGTGCGTGCCCTGCTCCCCTATCTCATCGGGGGTGCGGCGCTGGGGTACGCACTATGGCCGCACCTCGGGACAATGCGTGGGCCGGTGCTCTTCTACGGCCTCGTCATCGTGGTGATGGGCTGGCAGGCGGCGGCCCGGTGGGATGCCCTCGGCGGCGCAGGCCCGCTCCTGGCCGCCGTCGGCGCAACGCTCTTCATCGTCTCCGACGCCGCGCTAGCCCTCAACCGCTTCGCTCGTCCCTTTCCTGCCGCGCAGGCGCTCATCCTCACGACGTATTATGCCGCGCAAGGACTGATTGCGCTGTCCGTTTGACCGACCTTCCGTTCCCGGAGAAAAGACATTTCCCCTGATCAAACTGCCTTTCCAGGGTCTTTTTTCCTGTTTTTGTAACCCTTCCCCCCCGACACACGTCCCTTCTCCGGCGCGATTGTAACTCCTTTCTTCCCGTCCCCGTAAACCGCGCCACCTCACCCGGTTCCACCACTCCAACCCGTTCCATACATGCGCTCACTCGCCCTCATCCTCGGTCTGTCGCTCCTGATCGTCGGTCCCTTCTTCATCATGGGTTGCAATGACGCACATTCCGAAAATGCCTCGGATCAAGCCGAAGAAACCCTCTCCATCCCCGTAGAAGCCGCCCCCGTAACGACCGGCGACATCTCCGCCTTTTTCGTCGGCGCCGCCACGCTCGAAACCGAACACGAAGCGATCGTGGTTGCGAAGGCCGGCGGCATTGTGAAAGCCGTCCTCGTGGAAGAAGGGATGCACGTGAAAGAGGGCCAGCCGCTCGCGCATCTCGACGACGAACGCCTTGCGCTCGAAGCGGCCCGTGCCGAGGCCCGGCTGGAAAAAATCAGGCGAGACTTTGAACGAAAGACCGAGCTTCACGAGAAAAAGCTGATCAGCACCGAAGAGTACGAAACCGTCAAATCCGAGTATGAAGCGCAACAGGCCGACTTCAATCTGACGCGCCTCTCGCTCGCATACATGACCGTGCGCGCGCCCATCAGCGGGGTCGTCTCGGAGCGGCTGATCAAGGTCGGCAACATGGTGCAAACCCACCAGGCGACGTTCCGGATCACCGACTTCGACCCGTTGCTCGCCGTGATGCACGTGCCCGAGCGTGAAATGTCGCGGCTGCGCGTCGGGCAGACGGCAGAGGTGCTCGTCGATGCCCTGCCGGAGCGGGTCTTTACGGGTCGCATCAAGCGCATCAGCCCCGTCGTGGATCCGGCCACGGGCACGTTCAAAGTGACCATCGAGGTGCGTGACCGCACGAAAGCGCTCAAACCCGGCATGTTCGGACGCATCCGGATCGTGTACGACACCCACCGGGGCGCGCTCCTCGTGCCCCGGGAAGCGGTCCTCACCGAGGACGACGCCGAAGCCGTTTTCGTCGTGCGCGACAGCATGACGTTCCGCCGCTCCGTCCACACCGGCTATGCCGACGCCGACCACATCGAGATCCTCGAAGGTCTGGCCCCCGGCGACCTCGTCATCACGACCGGGCAAACCAATCTCCGCGACAGTTCAAGAGTCGAAGTCATTCGATGAGGGCTCCGTTCGGTTGCGTCAGAGGCTCGCTGCTCTCGCGTCATTTGCGCCTGCGGCGCGTCAGGGGCTCCCTTCGGTCGTGTCATTGGAAACGGTCCCTCTGACTCACCACAAACCTTACAACCATGAATGATAGGCGCGATGCGCATCAATGACGGCGAGCGAACGTGAGCCCCGTGACGGCGAGCGAACGCGCGCCTCTCCCCCCGACCGAACTCCGCTCATGAAGATCATCGATCTCTCCACGCGCCGCCGGGTCACCATCGCCATGTTCACGGTGGCCGTCCTGCTCTTCGGCACGGTGTCGCTCTCGCGATTGAACATCACCCTTTTGCCGGATCTCACCTACCCCACGCTCACGATCCGCACCGAGTATCCCGGCGCAGCGCCCGCCGAGATCGAGAACCTGATCACGAAACCCATTGAAGAGGCGCTCGGCGTCGTAAAAAACGTCAAGGAGCTTCGGTCGATCTCGCGTACGGGACAGTCGGACGTGGTGCTTGAGTTCGCCTGGGGCGTCGACATGGATTTCGCCGGACTCGACGTGCGCGAGAAGCTCGACGCCCTCCTGCTTCCGCTCGAAGCGCGCCGTCCCGTCATCCTCCGCTTCGATCCTTCGCTCGATCCGATCATGCGGTACGGGCTCTTCGTTGAAGCGGAGCAGCCGACCCTCGCCGGCGCTTCCGAGGCCCCGGTGACGCCGACGAGCCTCCGCGCCGAGGCGGACGACCGATACGACGAGGAGCGTCTCAAGCAACTCCGTCGTTTTGCCGACGAGCAGTTGAAAAAGGCGCTCGAATCCGCGCCCGGCGTGGCCGCCGTGAAGGTCAACGGGGGGCTCGAAGACGAAGTGCAGGTGCTCATCGACCAGCAAAAGCTTGCCCAACTCGGATTGCCCATCGAGCGCGTGGTGGAGGTGCTCCGCGCCGAAAACGTCAACCTCTCCGGCGGGCGGCTCGAAGAAGGCATCCGGCAGTACCTCGTCCGCACGGTCAACCAGTTCGAGACCGTCGATCAGATCGGAGACGTGATCGTGGAGGCGCGAGACGGGCGGCCCGTATATCTCCGAGACGTCGCCACGGTGCGCATGGGATACAAGGAGCGGGCGGCGGTCACGCGCATGAGCGGCGTCGAGGCGGTGGAGGTGGCGATCTATAAGGAGGGCGACGCGAACACCGTGGCCGTGGCCGGCGCCGTGGAAGACCGGATGCGCCGTGTGGAAGCGCTCCTGCCCGAAGGCATGAAGCTCGAAAAAGTGTACGATCAGTCGCACTTCATCACGGAAGCCGTCGACGAGGTCGTCCAGGCGGGGCTGATCGGCGGGTTGCTCGCCATCCTCGTGCTCTACCTCTTCCTCCGCAACTTCGCCACCACGCTCATCATCTCGCTCTCGATCCCGGTGTCGGTCATCGCCACGTTCAACGTCATGTACGGCTATGACCTGTCGCTCAACATCATGTCGCTCGGCGGGCTTGCGCTCGGCATCGGGCTCCTCGTCGACAACTCCATCGTCGTGCTCGAGAACATCGCGCGGCACCGGGAGATGGGCAAAGCCGGACCGCTTGCCGCCCGGGAAGGCGCAAACGAGGTAGGCAAGGCCGTCATTGCCTCGACGCTGACGACGGTAGCGGTCTTCTTCCCTCTCGTTTTCGTAAGGGGCATCGCCGGGCAACTTTTCCGCGATCAGGCGCTGACCGTCACGTTCGCCCTTCTGGCCTCGCTCGTGGTGGCGCTCACGCTCATCCCGATGCTCGCCTCGCTCGGCGGCAAGAACCCGGCGCTCGAGACCCCGCCTCCCCCCCCGGATCCCCGCACCCGGTTCGGTCGCGGCGTGCGCGCCGGGCGCATTTTTGTGTTCACGACGCTCCCGACGTGGGTGGCGCGCGCGTTCGTGCTCGCCGCGCGGGGCGCCGGGCGGCTCATGCGCGGGTTGCTCTCCCCGTTCGTCCGGCTCTTCAATCGGGGGTACGGCGCCCTAGCCCTCCGATATCCCCCGATGATCGAAGGCGCGCTTCGCCACAAAGGGCTCGTCCTCGTCACCGCTTTCGCCCTCTTTGCCGGAACGATGTTCCTCGTGCCCCGGCTCGGCGTCGAGTTGATCCCGCAGCCGGCACAGGGTGAGTTCAACGTCACGTTTCGGCTCCCGCCCGGCACGCCGATCGAGACGACCGACGCCGTGATGGCGCGCATCCAGCGCGCCGCGCGCGACGTGGATGAGATCCGCACGTCTTTCTCCATCGCGGGCTCCGGCAACCGCCTCGACGCCAACCCCGAAGAGGGCGGTGAGAACTGGGGCGAACTTCACGTGGCCCTCGCGCCGGGCGTGGGTGAGGCCGGTGAGCGCCGCGCCGTGGCCGCCCTCCGGGGCGAACTCGAACACCTGCCGGGGGTCCAGTACAAGTTCAGCCGTCCGGCGCTCTTCACCTTCAAGACTCCCATCGAGATCGAGGTGGCGGGGTTCGACCTCGACCGGCTCAAGGACGTCTCTCAGGCTCTGGCGCAACGGCTCGCGCGGTCGGATCGCTTCGCCGATGTGAAGTCGAGCATGGAGGTGGGCCGTCCGGAAGTGCAGATCCGCTTCGATCGGGAACGCGCCGCCGCCCTCGGCCTGGCCGTGCACGACGTCGCCGACCGTGTGGTGAACAAGGTGCGCGGCGAGGTAGCGACCCGGTACTCGTGGCACGACCGGAAGATCGACGTGCTCGTGCGGGCGCGCGAAGACGACCGCGGCTCCATCGAGGACCTCCGCAAGCTCATCGTCAATCCGGAGAGTGCGCGGCCCGTGCCGCTCGAAGCCGTGGCGGACGTCGTCGTGGACGTGGGACCGGGTGAGATCCGGCGCGTGGGACAACAGCGCGTGGCAATCGTCTCGGCGAACCTCCGGCGCGGCGACCTCGGCGCGGCGGAGGCCGAGATCACCCGCATCATCGACGGCGTGGCCGTCCCGAAGGGCCTCACCGTACGCATGGGCGGGCAAAGCGAAGAGATGGCGATGAGCTTCCGCTCGCTCCTCTTCGCGCTCGCGCTCGCGGTCTTCCTCGTCTACCTCGTGATGGCCTCGCAGTTCGAGTCGCTCCTCCACCCGTTCGTCATCTTCTTCTCGATCCCGCTGGCCCTCATCGGCGCCGTGCTCGCGCTGTGGCTCACCGGCTCGACGATCTCGGTCGTCGTCTTCATCGGCCTGATCCTGCTGGCGGGCATCGTGGTCAACAACGCCATCGTCCTCGTGGACCTGATCAACCAGCTGCGCGCCGAGGGTCATCCGAAAGCCGGGGCCATCGTCGAAGCCGGGCGTCTGCGGCTCCGCCCGATCCTCATGACCACGCTCACGACGACCCTCGGCCTGCTCCCGCTCGCCGTCGGCATCGGAGAAGGCGCCGAGATTCGCGCGCCCATGGCCATCACCGTCATCGGCGGCCTCGTCGTCTCGACCCTGCTCACGCTCGTCGTCATCCCCGTCATGTACGCCGCCCTCGACCGGAAGCCGGACGTCTCCACCTCCGACCCCGCACGCCGATGAACCTCTCAGAGTCCTCCATGCGGCGTCCCGTCACGACGATGATGGCTTTTCTTAGCCTCATCGTCATCGGCGCCATCGCCACGCGACTGATCCCGCTCGAACTTTTCCCCGAGTTCGACGCCCCCTTCCTCACGGTCGACATCCCGTACCCCGGTTCGACGCCCGAAGAGGTGGAACGGCAGATCACCCGGCCCGCCGAGGAGGTCATCGCCACCGTCAGCGGGATCAAGCGCATGCGCTCGGATTCGCGGCAGGACCGCGCCGGCATCCAGCTCGAGTTCGACTGGGGTGAGGAGACCGAAGTCAAGGCCATCGAAGTTCGGGAGAAGCTCGAAGGCATCCGCGATCAGCTGCCGAAGGATGTCGAGCGCATCTTTGTCAGGCAGTTTTCGTCTTCCGATCAGCCCATCCTCATCCTTCGCATTTCTTCGGAACGGGACCTCTCGGATGCGTACGACCTCCTCAACCGCAAGCTCAAACGCCCCCTCGAACGGGTCGAAGGCGTCTCGAAGGTCGAGCTCTACGGCGTCAATCAGAAAGAGGTCGGCATCGAACTCATCGCCGACCGGGTGGCGGCGCATCACGTGGATCTGAACCGGCTTTCCGCCGAGCTTCAACGCGCGAACTTCTCCGTCACCGCCGGGCGGATCACCGACGGGGGGCGGCGCTTCGTGGTGCGCCCCATCGGCGCGTTGACGACCCTCGCCCAGATCGAGAACCTCATCGTCGGACCGAATGGACTGCGCCTCTCCGACATCGCCCGTGTGACGTACGACGAGCCCCTCCTCGATCATGGACGCCACCTCGACCGGGCGTATGCCGTCGGGATGAACCTCTCGAAGGAAGGCGGCGCGAACACCGTCGCGGTCACGGACCGGATCATGAAGGTGCTCGATGAGGTCCGGGACGACCCGGAGATGGAGGGCATCACGCTGTATTTCATGGAGAGCAGCGCCGAGGGCATCGTCTCTTCCCTGCGCGACCTGCTCGAGTCCGGCGTCATCGGGGGATTCTTCGCCCTCCTCGTGCTGTTCTTCTTCCTCCGGCGCTTCTCCACCACGTTGATCGTCACGCTCGCCGTGCCCATCTCGATCCTCGTGACGGTCGGGTTTCTGTACTTCTTCGGCCTGACCCTCAACATCCTGAGCATGATGGGGCTGATGCTCGCCGTGGGGATGCTCGTCGACAACGCGGTGGTGGTGACCGAGAGCATCCATCGGCGCCAGCACGAACGTCCGGACGACCCGTGGGGTGCGACGCTTCAGGGCGTGCGTGAGGTGGCGCTTGCCGTGACGGCAGGCACGCTCACGACGGCCATCGTCTTCCTCCCGATGATCGTCAGCCCCGCCGATCAGGTGACGCTCTTCCTCAAGCACGTCGCCGTCGCCATCATCATCGCGCTCGTCACGTCCCTGGTCATCTCGCTGACCGTCGTGCCGTTGCTCTCGGCCCGGCTCAAACCACCGCCGCCGAACGACAAACCGACGTTCATCGACCGGCTGACGGTGCGGTACGAGGCACTCCTCGACTGGCTGCTCCGTCACCGCAAAACCTCGGCGCTCCTCATCGCAGCCATGCTCGCGAGCGTGATCCTCCCGGCTTCCATGGTCAAGCAGGACTTCTTCCCGGAGGAGAACAACGACCGCGAGATACGCCTCTTTTATCACATCAACGGGACGTATACGCTCGAACGGGTGGAGGAGGCGGTAGACCGGGTGGAGGAATACCTCTTTGCGCACAAGGAAGCATTCGAGATCGCCTCGGTATACACGTATTATGAAAGCGGCTCTGCAAGTTCGACCATCCTGCTCACCGAAGGCGACCAGGCGCACAAAGACGTGGCGGAGATCCAGGAACTGATGCGGGCCGGGTTGCCGAAGCTCACCATCGGCGATCCGTCGTTCTCCTGGCAACGCGCGGGCGGCGCGGAGTCGGTGCGGGTGACGCTCCACGGCGAATCGAGTGAGCGGCTGGCCGAGCTCTCCCGGCAGGTCGCCCGCACGCTCGCCCACGTGGACGGCCTCAAGGACGTTCGCTCGGAAGCCGAGCAGGGCGAGCAGGAGATTCACGTCGTCGTGGACCGGCAGCGCGCGCGGCGATACGGCTACTCCACGCAGCAGATCGCCCGTACCGTGGCGGCAGCCATGCGCGGGCAGAGCCTCCGGCGTTTTCGCACGCCCGAAGGCGAGGTAGAGATGCGGCTCAAGTTTCAGGACATGGACCGGCAGACGCTCGACCATATCCGCAACCTGCCCATCCAGCGCGCCGGACAAGAGCCGATCAAGCTGGCCGCCCTCGCCGAACTCAACGTGCGCCGCGCGCCCCGTCGCATCCACCGCGAAGACCGCGCCACCATGATCGGCGTCACCGCCAACCTCGACGGAATCACACTCGGGGAAGCGCGAGAAAGGATCGAAAACCTGCTCGCGCAATACGAGTTTCCCACAGGGTATTCGTGGGGCTATGGCCGGCGCTTCCGCGAGGAGGAGGAGTCTCAGGCCATCATGCTCCTGAACCTGCTGCTCGCGCTCGCCCTGATCTACCTCGTGATGGCGGCTCTCTTCGAGTCGCTCATCCATCCGGCGGCCATCTGGACCTCGATCCTCTTCGCCATCGTCGGGGTCTTCTGGTTCTTTCTCCTCACGGACACTGTCTTCTCGATCATGGCGTGGATCGGCATCCTGATCCTCGTGGGGGTGGTGGTGAACAACGGCATCGTGCTCATCGACCACATCAACCTGCTCCGCTCGGAAGGGTTGCCGCGCCATGAGGCCATCGTGCGCGCCGGGCGGGAACGCATGCGCCCGATCCTCATGACGGCGGCCACGACGGTGCTGGGGCTCATCCCGCTCTGCATCGGAAACACGCAGATCGGTGGTGACGGCCCGCCGTACTACCCCATGGCCCGCGCCATCGTCGGAGGTCTGACGTTCTCGACGGTCGTCACGCTCATCATTCTGCCGTCGATCTACGTCATGCTCGACGACGTGCGGATCTGGAGCCGGAAGCTCGCCCGCGCGGCAAGCCGATGACCCTCACGCCGCTACGATCCGTATGACGCGGGATCAGTCTTCGTACTTGAAGGAAACCCGCACCCGCGCCCGATAGTTGAGCACTTTCCCGTCTTCGAGGTGCATGTCGAGTTTGACGATCTCGGCGATGCGGAGATTGCGAAGCGACTGGGCCGCCCGATCGACGGCGTTCTTCGCGGCTTTCTCCCACGATTCGGTGCTCGTCCCGACGAGTTCGATAATCTTGTATACGCTGTCTTCCATGACGCCCTCGATTTTGTGGATAATAAAGCGTTGTCCTGAGCATAATACGTCGCTCCGAAGGCTTTTGCCGGGCGCGCCGGACTTTTATCGTAAGCACGTTCCCCACACCCGCCTTTGAAGACCCTTCTCACGGATTCCCCCGAAGAAGCCGCCGCCTTCCTCCGGCGGGGCGAGGTCGTCGCGTTCCCGACGGAGACGGTCTATGGCCTGGGCGCGGACGCCTTCGACGAGGAAGCGGTCCGGAGGATCTTCGCGGCGAAGGGGCGGCCTGCCGACAACCCGCTCATCGTGCATCTCGCCGATCTCGGTCAGCTCGCGCGGGTGGCCGCGCGGGTCCCTCCGGCGGCGCGCACCCTCATCGACGCTTTCTTCCCCGGCCCGCTCACGGTGATCCTGCCCCGCCGGGCGGACGTCCCGGCCCTCGTCTCGGGCGGGCTGCCGACGGTGGGCGTGCGGATGCCGCGTCATCCTGTGGCGCAGGCGTTCCTCGCGGCATGCGGCGTCCCGGTGGCCGCCCCTTCGGCGAACCGCTCGGGACGACCGAGCCCGACGACGTGGGAGGCCGTCCGCGCCGACCTCGAAGGGCGCATCCCGTGCATCCTCGTCGGCGAGCGCACCGAAGCCGGTCTCGAGTCGACGGTGGTGGATTGCACGGACGAGACGCCGGTGGTGCTCCGGGCGGGCGTCGTCACGCTCGAAGCGCTTCGGGCGGTGCTCCCCGCCACCCGCCTTGCCGAACCCGCCGCCGAGGCCCTCGCGCGGAGTCCCGGCGCGCGGTACCGGCACTATGCTCCCCGCGCCCGCGTCCGCCTCATCGACGCGCCCGGAGAAGCCGAACCCGGTCCGGACGCCGCGTACATCGGGCTCGCGCCGCCCCCCGCGCCGGAGGCCTTCGGGCTCGTCCGCGTCTGCGCAAGCGTCGAGGACTACGCCCACGCCCTCTTCGACTTTTTCCGCCGGTGCGATGCCGCCGGCCTCCGCACGATCCATTGCGAGCGGGCGCCGACCACCGGCCTCGGCCTCGCCCTCATGGACCGCCTCCACCGCGCCTCCCGGCGGTGAGACACGGGGGCGCTCGTCAAAACCGCACCCGTACGCCCGCGCTTCGATAGCCGAACTGCGGCGCGATGCGGAGGCCGCCCGTGCGCAGATGCCGCCGAGAAAGGCCGTATCCGGTGAGAAAACCGACGGCGGCCCCCGCCGCCACGTCTGTGAACCAGTGCGCCCGCGTCGCCATGCGGGAGAAGGCAGTGCCGCCGGCGAGGACGACGAGCCCGGCGGTGGTCCAGTGGGGATAATAGAAAAGCCAGGGCGTGACCAGGGCGAAAACGGTAGTCGCGTGTCCGGAGGGAAACGAGGTGTCGCCCGAGAACGGCCGGAACGCGCCGGGGCCGTGATTTTGGCGAGGCCTCGCGCGCCCGAAAGCGCCCTTGAGGCCGTTCGTGATCAGGTTGGCGAAGACGACGGCTTCGAGGGAGGTGAACGCGGCGTCCTGAAACCGCGCGTCGCCGCTCATGAGCGAGCCGACGAAGAGCACGACGGCCATCGGCTGCACCGCCTTCACGTTCCCGAACTCCTCGACGACCCGGAGCACGGAGGTGTCCGCCAGGTCGGAGGCTTTGTCGGTGAGCGTTTCGTCGTACCGGCTCGCCCACACGAGGGCCGCACCGGCTCCGAGCACATAGAGGCCCCGCGACGAGGCCAGGTTGCCCGCGAGCGCCCGGGCGTCCCCGGCGGGCCAGATCAGGAAGCGCAACGGGTCGGCCGAACGACGAGGCTGCGCGTCCGCCGGAGCAGTCGCCATCACGGCGACGAGCGCCAGGGCCGGAAACGCCGTATGTGCGCGTCCGAACGCTCTCATGGAAAAAAATACTCGCTGCGAGGTCAGGGGAATGGCTTCGAAAGGTACGGGTTTAGCCGGGAAGAGTCACGTCTGCGCCGCGTCACGGGTGTGGCGGATGAGCCAGCGTCCGAGCGCCGGCATGCCGGCGAGCGCGCGCACGGCGAGACCCGCCGCCAGGGGCCGGACGTACCCGTGGTGCATCCACCGTCCGAGACGCAGCCGGCCGGCGAACGCTTCGCGCCACGCGCGCGTGTATCCCCGGCGGAAGGCCCCGGCATCGGCCCTCCCCCGAAGGAAGGCGTCCGCGTGCGCGGCGGCCATCTCGGCGCTGTGAAGGGCCATCGCCATGCCGTCACCGCACAGGGGCGCAATCATGCCCGCCGTGTCTCCGATCATCGGGACGTCTCCCTCCATCGGCCCCTTGACGGCGAACGAGATCTGTGCCACGGCGCAAAAGTCCGTGACGCGGCGGAGCCGTCCGAAGCGTCGGGCGAGCGCCGCATGCGCACCGAAGGTCCGGGCGATCATGCCCTCGGGCCGCCCGCCCGCCTCCCGGAGCCGATCCCGGTGGGTGATCCAGCATACGTTCACCCGCCCGTCCTCCACGTGCGAGAGCCCACAGTACCCGCCCGCGAACGCGTGAAGTTCGACGACGCCGGGGATCTCCAGGCCTTCAAAATGAGCCTTAAAGGCCACGAAGGGGCTTTTTTCGACGAGAAAGCGTCGGTCGAGCGTGCGGTCGAGGCGTCCGCGCTTGCCCCAGGCGCCGAGGACGAGGCGCGCCGTGAAGGTCCCCGCCGTCGTCGTCACGGTGAAGCCGGAGGCCAGGCTGCCGGTGAGGGCGCGGGCCGTCACCCCGTCGCGCGTGTCGGCGCCGGCGGCGGCGGCGTGCGCGAAGAGGAGGTGGTCGAGCGTGTGACGGCTGAGACCGAGCCCCGTCCCCGGCAACGGGCTTCGGAAGGCCGCGCCGTCCGCCGTGGTGACGAGCGTCTCGTCGATGAGATGCGGCCCGGCACGCCGGACGGCTCCGGCCACTCCGAGCCGCTCGAAGAGCGCCATCACTTCGACCGAGAGGAACTCCCCGCACAGCTTGTGAACCGGCAACCGCGCTTTTTCCAGGAGGAGCACCCGAAAGCCTCGGCGGGCAAGAGCGATCGCCGCTCCACACCCCGCCGGTCCCCCTCCGATGACGATGACGTCGTATGCGTTCGCAGCCATGCCGTCACGCGCCGAGGGTGGAAAGTGACCACCGGAAGGCCCAGTGCCACCGGATGCGGGGCGCCTCGAGCCCGGCGGAGCGGGCGAGGGCTTCGAGGTCGGCGCGGCGGAAGCCCCGAAGCACCGACACGGGCGCATCGTGGCGGAACATAGGCGAGACGGGGAGAAGCCGGGCGGGCGCGAGGATGCCGTAATACGCCAGCGGATGCCGGTGGAGGTCGTTGACGAGGAGGCCGTCCCGCGCCACTCGGTCCATCTCGCGGACGAGCGCCACGGCCTCGGCCTGTTCGAAGTGGTGCATGAACATGGCCGCCATCGCCACGTCGAAGGCGTCGTCGGCGTACGGGAGGGCGCGCGCGTCCGCCACGGCCACGTCGACGCGGGCCCTGAGTTCCGGCGGGAGGCGACGGTCGAGCGTGCGGCGGGCATGCGCCACGGTGGCGGGGTTGGCATCGACGGCGGTGACCGAGACGTCGAGGCCGCGCCGGTGGGCCCACCGCACGATGTGCTCCGCATAGTCGCCGACGCCTGCGCCGAGGTCGAGGAGGCGCACCGGCCGTCCGCGCCGGGCTTCGAGGTAAGGGGCGAGCACGCGCATCGTCGCGGCATAGCCGCCGAGGAGCCGGTTCACCCACCTGAGTTCATCGAGGGCGCCGATCAGACGCTCGTCCGTGATGGAGAAGTCGTCCATCATCTCCTCGGCGTGAAGCCTGTCGGCGAAAGAGGGCACGGCAGTACGATCTTGCAATGAAAAGCCCGCGTCGAAGGAATGAAGCGGGCACGGGAGTACCGGGAGCGGGGCTCGAACCCGCACGGGGCTTACGCCCCAACGGATTTTAAGTCCGTTGCGTCTACCTATTCCGCCATCCCGGCCTGGGAGGATCAAGCTACCTCAATTTACGAAGCAAATCAATCGGCGATCCTGTCGGAGGGATTCGGGCGGAACCTCGCCGCCCCCCATCACATTCGAGACTACCGCCCGTCCCGTTTCACCACAGAGCAGGCACGCGTCATGCCCGTATCCATCGAAAAGCGGCTTCATGACCTTCGGATGCTCGCCCGGAGCGTCGCGGAGCGGTCGTATACGCCGTATTCCCATCGCCCGACGGGCGTCGTGTTGCTTCTCTCCGACGGACAATGGGCGCCGGGCGTTCGGGTCGAGAGCGCGTCTTTTTCCCTCACCATTCCCGCGCTGGTGAACGCTTTCACCACGGCGGTGGCTGCCGGTCGCCCCGACGTCGAGGCGGTGGTGCAGAGCCGTCCGTTCTCGCCCGGGGAGCGGGCCTTCATGGCGCATCCCCCCGCCGGCGCCTTCGATCTCGTGGCGGAGGACGCCTTCGTGATCCGGGAAGTCGTCAAGTTGACTGAGGATTATGGGCCGCTTGCTCCGTTCCTCGATGCCGCCCCGCCCGAGTCGCCCGCCGTGGGCGTCCGCCTGGCGCACGAGGTTGCCGGCCGCGCCTTCATCCCGGCCTCGCATTTCCCCGTCGGCTGCGTGCTCGAACTTGGAGACGGGCGGCTCATTCCCGGCGTCAACGTGGAACACCCGGACTGGTCGCGCATTCTGTGCGCCGAGCGCAATGCGCTGGGCACGGCCGTGAGCTACGGACTGTCGGGCCTCCGGAACATGTACCTTTCCTGCCCGAAAGATCCGCAGGGCAGCCCGTGTGGGGCCTGCCGTCAACTGCTCGTGGAACAGGCTCCGGAGCTTTCGGTTTGGATGGACCGGGGCGACGCGCTCCCGGAGGTCGCCGCTCCGACCGAGTTGCTCCCGGACTCGTTCACCGGGCACGCGCTTCAGCCGCCCGGGTCCGCCCACCTCGACGCCTAGCGCGCCCCCCTCCGCTTCTTTTCCAATACTGCCGCCCCCTCCTCCACGCTTCACCTTCCCGCTTCCCGGATGCTCCTCCAAAGCCTCATTTTTTGCGTCGGACTGACGGCCCTGTATTACGGCGCGGAGTGGCTGATCAAGGGAGCGACCAGCCTCGCCCTGCGCTTCGGGATCCGGCGACTCGTCGTCGGCCTGACCGTAGTGGCCCTCGGCACGTCGATGCCGGAATTTCTCGTCAACTTTTTCGCGGCCGTCTCGGACGAAGATGCGCTCGCGCTCGGCAACATCGTCGGCTCGAACATCGCCAACATTGCCCTGATTCTCGGCATGAGCGCGCTCATCTATCCCCTGGCCGTCCAGCCGACCACCCTCCGCAAGGAATACCCGATGATGATCCTCGTCATGGGGGTTTTTTATGGGATGTCCCTCGACGGGCGCATCAGCCAGATCGACGGGCTGATCCTGGTCCTGGGGTTGATCTCGTTCTTCATCTACCTCGTGCTCGATTCCCGCACGGCCGACAGTCGAAGACAGGTGGAAGAGGAGTTGAGGGCTTTCGAGAACGGAGAGATGAGCGGGCGTATCTACCCCGTCTGGCAAAAGGTGCTCTTGCTCCTCGGGGGCATGATCGGGCTGTCGCTGGGCGCGCGTCTGATGGTGACCTCCGCCGTCAACATCGCCGACATCCTGGGCATCAGCCACGTCGTGGTCGGCCTGACGGTCGTCGCCGTGGGGACGAGCCTGCCGGAGCTGGCCGCCTCGGTGATGTGCGCCGTGCGAAAAGAGCCGGACCTCTCCGTGGGAAACATCCTCGGGAGCAACCTGCTCAACGTCCTCTTCGTCGTCGGGCTCGTGGCGCTCATTCGCCCGCTCGCCGTCGATCAGGAATCGATCAAGATCCATTTCCCCATCATGCTGGGCTTCGGGCTCTTGCTTTACCCGCTCGCGCGGACGAAGTATAGCATCTCGCGCCTCGAAGGCGGCATCCTCATTGCGGGGTTCGTCGCCTATATGGTTTATCTGGCCTGGCCCTATCTGAAGTGAACAACCGCTCTATGTGCCCTGCTCGTTTTCTGCTTTTGCTTCCGCTCGTGCTCGTCGGATCCGTGGTCTTTTCCCCGGCCCGCGCCCAATCCCCACCCGATCCCGTGAAGTACTGGATTTTCTTTTCGGACAAAGGGGCCGGAGCCGCAAAGAAAGCCGACGCCGTGCCCGTCCGTCCCGAAGCCCTTGCCCGTCGGGCGCGTCGGGGCGGGGCGATCCCTTCGGAGATCGACCGTGGGCCGTCTCCGGATTACCTCGACGCCCTTCGCACCCTCGGCGTGACGCCGCTGGTCGAGAGCCGGTGGCTCAACGCCGTCAGCGCCCGTCTCTCGTCCGGGACGCTCGCGGCGGTTCGGGCCTTGCCGTTCGTGCGCGGGGTGCGGCCCGTCGGCGGCGTGAAGCCCGTCGACACGGAGCCTCCGCGCCCCCTCGTGGAGGCGTCACCGGTCGCTCCCGCCTCCGGTACCTTCCGCCTCGATTACGGGAACTCGGAGGGACAACTCGCGCTCGTCAACGACCTCTCCGTGCTCGAACGGGGCATCGACGGGGCGGGCGTTCGGCTTGGCATCCTCGACACCGGCATCGGCGACCTGACGAAGCACCCGGCTTTCGCCCGTATGCTGGACGAGGGGCGGCTCATCGAGTCGCGCGACTTCACGAACAAACCCGACGACGGCAGCCGACACGGGCGCTCGGTGCTCTCCGTGGCCGCGGGCTTCGATGAGGGCAACCTCATCGGGCCGGCCAACGGCGCGGAGATCCTCCACGCCCGCACCGAGTACACGCCGACGGAGACGAACCAGGAGGAGGACAACTTCGTGGCGGGCCTCGAATGGCTCGAGTCGATGGGCGTCGACGTGGTGAACGTCTCGCTCGGATACTCGGAGTTCGACCCCGGAGAGCGCAGTTACACCGTGGAGGACATGAACGGCGACACGGCGGTGACCTCCATCGCCGCGGACATGGCGGCGGCGCTCGGCGTGACGATGGTCTCGAGCGCGGGCAACGAGGGCTGTTCCTCCCCCGACCTCTGCTGGTACTTCATCACGTCTCCGGCCGATGCCGACTCCGTGATCACCGTGGGCGCGGTGAGCATCTCCGGAGCCAAGGCAAGCTTCAGTTCCTTCGGCCCCACCGCCGACGGGCGCATCAAGCCCGACGTGGCCGCGATGGGCGTGAGCGTGTGGCTCGCCTCGTCGGACACCGGGTACGGCTTTTCGAACGGCACCTCCTTCTCCAGCCCGATGGTGGCCGGGGTCGTCGCGCAGATCCTGCAGGTGAACCCGGACCTCGGCCCCATCGAGGTACGCGACCTGCTCCGGGCGACGGCAAGCCAGGCCGAGAACCCCGACAATGCGCTCGGATGGGGCATCATCGACGCCGACGCCGCCGTCACGCTCGCCGAGGCGATGGCCACGGGCACGGAGGCCGCAGACGCCCCCGCGCCGCTGTCGGTGACGCTCTTCCCGAACCCCGTCGCCGGAGCCGCAACCTTCGAGGTCCGCGCTCCGCTCCGCCCCGCCCCCGCTCGTCTGAGCATCTTCGACGTGCTCGGCCGGCGCGTGGCCGTCCCCTTCGAAGGCCTCCTCGCGCCCGGCCTCAACCGCGTTCGCTTCGATGCCACCCCGCTCCCCCCGGGGGTCTATTTTTACACCCTGGAAAATGGGCGTCTGCGGCAGTCGGGGAATCTCGTGGTGATGCGATGACGTATGAACCGTCGCCGGGCCTTGATTCCCCCGGCGCTCACCCGACCGCTCACCCGACTGCTCACCCTGCCTGTTGTCCATGACTCTTTCTTTCGGCCTGAGCCCGTGGTTGCTCGTGCTGTGCCTCATCGGCGCGGCGGGGTTGACGTACTGGACCTATCACCGCACCTCGCCCCCGCTCTCGACGGGTCGGCGCGCGCTGCTGAGCACGTTGCGCTTCCTCGCGCTCTTCCTCCTCCTCTTCCTCCTCTTCGAGCCCATCCTCCGCCGGATCACCAGAGAAGAGAAACCGCCCGTGCTCGCCGTGCTCGTCGATGAGAGCCAGAGCCTCGGCCTGAAGCGCCCCGGCGACGAAGGCCCCGCCCTCGACCTGCCCGCAACCGTCCGCGAAGCGCTCCGGCAGCTGCCCCGCGAGGACCTCGGCGGCACGATGAGGGTCTTCGCCTTCAGCAGCGACGTCGAGCCGTTGCCCGGCGACCGCCTCGACTCGCTCACCTTCGAAGGGGCGCGCACGAACATCTCCCGCGCGCTCGACTACGTCCGCGACGCCCTCAAAGACGAAAATCTGCGGGGGGTGGTCCTCCTCTCCGACGGACAGTACAACACGGGCCGCAATCCCCTCTACCTCGCCGAGCGTTATCCCGTCCCCATCTACACCGTCGCCGTCGGCGACACGACCGCCCGCCGCGACATCCAGGTCCGCCGCATCACGACGAACGAGATCGCCTACGTGGACACCGAGCTTCCGGTGCAGGTCGGGCTGCGGGTGGAGGACTATCCCGGGGAGCGTGTGACGGTGACGCTCTCCGAGCGCGGCCGGACGCTCGCGACCCGGACCGTCGAGCTGCCCCGGGGGACGGCAGAGATCCCGGTGGACCTGAGCTATACGCCGGAAACCGAGGGGCTGCACCGGCTTCGGGTAAGTGTCTCGCAACTGCCGGGCGAGGCGACGCACCGCAACAATGCCGAGACGTTCACGGTGCGGGTGCTCAAGAACAAGCGCCGCCTCCTCGTGCTCGCTCCGGCGCCAGGCCCCGACCTTGCCGCGCTCCGCCAACTCCTCGACACGGATGCGCACACGGAAGTGCGCGTCCTCGTCCAGAAGAGCCGGGGAGCGTTCTATGGCGGGACGCCGCCGCCGAGCTTCGACGACTTCGACCTCATCCTGCTTGCCGGTTATCCCGGCCCCGAAGCCGACGCCGCCGTGATCGAGCGTGTGACACGGGCCGCGGAAAGCGGCGTGCCGCTCCTCTTCCTCCTCAGCCGCCAGACCGACCTCCGGACCCTTCAGAACCGGTTCGCGGATCTTCTGCCTGCCGTGCCCCGCGTGATCCGGCGCAGCTTCGTCGAGGCGGTCTTCGCACCTACGCCGCAGGGCGCGCATCACCCCATCCTCGACGTGCCGGACGTGCCGCTGCCGATGCTCCGGCGCTTGCCTCCGCTCGTCTACAGCGAGAGTCGCTGGCAGGTCAGCCCCGACGCCCGCGTCCTCGCCACCGTCGAGGTGCGCGGGGTGCCGCTGAGCGACCCGCTGCTCGTCGTGCGCCGGCGCGGCAAGACCCGGTCGGCGACGCTTCTCGGAGCCGACACCTGGCGATGGAAGAACGTGCCCGAAGCCCTCGACGCGGCGGCTCCCTTCTGGCCCACCCTTCTAGAGAACCTGATCCAGTGGGTCGCCACGCGGGAAGACACCCGGCTCGTCCGCGTGCAACCCGTCGAAAACCTCTTCGGCGGCGGGGAGGCCGTCACCTTCACCGGACAGGTCTACGACGAGAGCCTCAACCCCGTCGAGGACGCCTCCGTCGAGGTCGAAGTCACGGCGCCGGACGGCGAACGGTTTCCGTACACGATGAAAGCGCTCGGCAACGGGCGCTACCTCCTCGACGCGGGCGCGCTGCCCGAAGGGACGTACCGCTACACGGCCCGCGCACGCCGCGACGGCGCGGATCTCGGCGAGGACAGCGGCGCTTTCGCCGTCGGCGCGCTGACGCTGGAGTACAAAGAGACCCGCGCGAACGCCGCACTGATGCGGCAGATCGCCGACCGCTCGGGCGGCAGCTTTTTCCTGCCCCGCGAGGTCGGCGCGCTTCCCACACGCCTGGCCGCCTCCGGCACGTTCACCCCCGTCACCGTCGCGCAAGAGCGTGAGATCCGGCTGTGGCGGCAGTATGCGTTTCTGGCCATCGTCCTCGTGCTGCTGACCGCGGAGTGGTTTTTCCGGAAGCGAAGCGGCATGGTCTGAGCGTTCGTCGCGCTTCCTCGGGTCGAACGGTGCGTTTCGCGGCCCGCCGCGCTTTTCTCCCCCCGATGAGACGCCCCCGGATCTCGAGGCTCCCGGGCTTGCCTGCCTTCGAAGTCTTCGAACACCCTTCCGGCGATGCGGTGAACCCTCTCCGGAAGACGGGAGGCGGGGCCCCGCATGAAGATCCCCGTAATCGCATCTCTCCTGGCCCCCGCACGCCCTTCCGGCAGCATATTTGCCCGACAGAAATCGGAAAACATTCATCCAATCGCAGGGTAGAAAGTGCTTTGATGGACCCTACATTTACCCATCGGCTCCGAAGCCCTCACCGGGAGGACGAACCGCTCATGCACCACGAACCCTGTCTGTGACGGCAAGATGCTCGACGAACAAAGAACCTCGATCACGACCCCCGTCAACGGCCTCAATGGGTCCGATCCGTTCTCGGATCCGCCGTTCGAGCTCTCCGAGTTGTTGATCTCCCTCCGGCGGCATCTTCACATGCATCCCGAGCTCGGACTTCAGGAGCGCGAGACCTCGCGTTTCATCCGAAGCGTGCTCGAGATGCACGGACTACACGTCCGGGGACCGGTGGCCGGAACGGGGCTCTACGTAGACATCGAGGGGGGCCACCCCGGACCCCGGGTCGGCTACCGCGCCGACATGGACGCGCTGCCGATCCAGGACGGTAAACGGACCGAGTACGCATCGCAGAACCCCGGCGTCGCGCACCTCTGCGGACATGATGCGCACACGTCCATCGGCATCGGCGTAGCGCTGCTGCTCCACCTGGTGCGAGAGCATCTCCACGGGAGCGTCCGCGTATTCTTCCAGCCGAACGAGGAAGGCATACCGAGCGGCGCCCCCCTCATGATCCACGACGGCATCCTCGACGGGCTCCAGGCCGCCTATGCCATCCACGTGGACCCCACCCTTCCGGTGGGAAAATACGGCCTCATCAACGGCCCGGCGACGGCTTCGGCGGACCGTTTTCGCATCGTGGTGAAAGGTCCGGCCACCGGACACTCGGCGCGCCCCCACCTGGCGACCGACACGATCTGGGTCGCCACGCAAATCATGAACGCCATCTATCAGCTGGTCGGGCGAATCTCCGATGCGCGCAACAGCGCCGTCGTCGCCATCTGTCTGATCCACGGGGGCGATGCGTTCAACGTGATCCCCGCTGAGGTCGCCTTCGGAGGCACGCTCCGGTGCACCATCAGCGAGGACCGTGAACGGCTCAAGGAGTACATCGTGCAGACTGCCGGCCACATTGCCGCACTGCACGAGGCCGGCGTCGAGATCGACTTCGACGCCGGCGCGCCCGCCGTGCAAAACGACCCCCGCATCATCGCCAACGTGCGGGAGACCATTCACGAGTTGTACAGCCCCGACGCCGTGCACGACATCGAGCGCCCGAGCATGGGCGCCGAGGACTTCTCCTTCTACCTCGACCACGTGCCCGGCGTCCTGATCCGCGTCGGCACCTCCTCCGGCCCGGAAACGAGTTATCCGCTCCACGACAGCTGTTTCGACGTGGACGAGGCCGCCCTTGCCCCGGCGGCGCAACTCATGGCCCGCGCCCTCTTGAACCACCTCCGGAAAAATCCGCTCTCCTGACCTCCGAGGCTTGGACATTGGACCCGGGATTTTGGATTTTGGGGCTCCGACAGATGCTCCCGATGTTTTGCCCCTCCGTCCCGAACGATTGATGCGCGGTCTTTTCCTGGTCCTTACCCTTCTCTTCGCGGTCGCCCCTCCCGTCGCCGCACAGTTCACCGAGACGTTCGCCGACGGCGACTTCACCGAGAACCCGGCGTGGACCGGCGCGACCGACCTGTGGACCGTCGTGCCCTTCGGCGCAAACTTCGCGCTCCGATCCGACGGACCCTCCGTGGCCGACACGCTCCACCTCGCCACCGCATCGACGCAGGCGTTCGGACAGTGGGCCTTCACGTTCCGGTACGAAGGCGGGCAACTGAGCAATTTCAACCTCGCCCGCGTCTTTCTCCTTGCCGACACCGCCGACCTCACGGGCGACGTGCGCGGCTATCACCTTCAACTCGGCACGAACGACCGGGACGTGCGCCTCTACCGGAGCGACCCCGACGCCGACGGCGGGCGCGTGCTCCTGGCGCAATCCGACGCCGACGTCATCACCGGCGACGCCCGAACGATGAACGTCGTCGTCACACGCACCATCGCCGACGGATGGGCCGTCTCGCTCGACGGCGTGGAGGTGCTCACCGCGACCGAGGCGGACAACCTCGTCAACGAGAGCACACACTTCGGGCTGTGGGTGAAGCACTCGCCCGCACGCAATCAGGGGTATTTCTTCGACGACATCGTGGTCACCCCCGACCTCGGGCCGGTGGACGTGACGCCGCCCACCGTGACGGAGGTGAGCTACGATCAGACCTTTCCGGGCTTCTTCGTCTTCTTCTCCGAATCCATCGACATGAGCACGGTCTCGGCGGAGGACTTCACCATCGAGGGCGTCGACACCATCGTTTCCATTGGCCCCCTCTCGGGCGTCAACGAGACGGACGGGGTCAGCATTCAGATTCCCTCCTTCCTCCCCACCGGCGACTATGACGTGACGATCCGCGACATCGCCGACCTAGCGGGCAACGTGCTCGTCGAGACGACCGTGACCGTCCCCGTGGTCACCGACGCAACGCCCCCCTCGCTCCTCGGCGTCACCGCGCTTTCCTCTTTCGAGATCGAGGTCACGTTCGACGAGCCGGTTGCCCTCGATCCTTCTGCTTTCGAGCTCTCGAACGGCATTGAGGTCGTCGCCGTGACAAACACCATCATCCCGGAGTTTCCGTTCGCGGACGTCATCACCCTCGCGGTCTCGCCGCCGCTCACGAGCGGGACGACGTACACGCTGACCGTGCACGACATCGCCGACCCCTTCGGGAACGTGCTCGCAGAAGCCTCGGCGACGTTCACGTTCCTCGACACGGACCTCGCCCCCGAACCCGGCCAGGTGGTGGTCAACGAGATCATGTACGACCCGCCGAGTTCGGCGCTCGAGTACGTCGAGTTTTACAACACCTCCGAACAAACGTTTGACCTCAGCGGCTTCGCTTTCTCCGACGACCGCCTCAACGCGATCCCGATCACGGATGCCTCGACCCCTTTCCCGGGAGGTGAATACGTGGTGGTGGCGCGGGACAGCGCCGCGTTTGCCGACGCCTTCCCCGGCGTGCCGTTCTTCACCCCCTCGGGGATGCCCGCCCTCAACAACTCCGGCGACACCGCCGTGCTCTTCTTCGGCGAGGCGGTGATCGACTCGGTGGCGTACGAGCCCGCGTGGGGCGGCGACGGCGTCTCGCTCGAACGCCGCGACCCGAACGGCCCGTCGAACACGGCGGCGAACTGGGGCTCCTCGGTCAGTGTTCGCGGGGGCACGCCTGCCGAACGGAACTCGATCTTCTTCGTCGACAACGCGCCGCCCGCCCTCGTCTCGGTCCTCGTCGGAGAGGAGAACGACGCGCTCATCGCCACGTTCGACGAGCCGCTCGACCCGGCGACGGTCGCGCCCGGCGACTTCATGGTCGAAGGTGGCGGGACGGTGACGCCCGTCAGCGCCGAGGTGACGGACGAGACGGTGACGCTCGCGCTCCCCGCGCCTCTCGCCCCGGGCGACTACGTGCTCGTCGTCACGGACGTGGCGGACTTCTTCGGCAACACGCTCGTCTCCGCCTCCGCCGCGTTCACCATCCTCGCGCCGGCCCTTCCCGAGCCGCGCGACGTCGTGGTGAACGAGATCATGTACGATCCGCCCGAGGGCGTGCCCGAGTTCGTCGAGCTTTTCAACCGATCCGAGAAGACGTTCGACCTCCGCGACTTCGGGCTTTCGGACAACCGCCTCGCGCCCGTTCCCGTCACCGCCGCCGTGACGCCGCTCGAACCCGGCGCATTCGCGGTGCTCGTCGCCGACGGTGAGGCGTTCGCGGCAGCTTTCCCCGGCACGGCTTTCCTCGAAGTGACGGGATGGCCCACGCTCAACAATTCGGGCGACGCCGTGGTGCTCTTTTCCGGCGAGACGGTGATCGACTCGGTGGCGTATACGCCCGCATGGGGCGGCGAGGGCGTCTCGCTCGAACGCCGCGACCCGGCCGGACCGTCGAGCGCACAGGTGAACTGGGGCGATTCGACGGACCCGAACGGCGCCACGCCGGGGGGCGTCAATGCGATCTTCGCACCCGACACGACGCCGCCGAACCCCTTCTTCGCCGAACAGACCGACGCGCGCCGTATCGAGGTCTTCTTCGACGAGCCGCTCGATCCGGCTTCCGTCGCGCCCGGCGACTTCGACCTCGACGGCGTCATGCCCGCATCGCTCCTCCTCCTCGACGACGGCGCGCGCGTGCGGCTTGCCTTTGCCGCCGACCTCGACGGCGCGACGCTCACCGTGCGCGACGTGCGCGACCTCACCGGCAATACGCTCACCACGGCGAGCCTCACGCTGGCCCGCCTCGCCGCTCCCGGCGACCTCGTGATCAACGAGATCATGTACGATCCCCTCGCCGACCCCGACGACGGGCGCATCGATCAACCCGAATACGTCGAGCTTTTCAACCGCTCGGACCACCCCGTGAGTCTCCGCGACTTTTACTGGACCGACCTCCCCGACGAGAACGGCGCGGCGGACACGACGCGCTTCGTCTCCGCTCCCTCCGCCGTCGCCCCCGGCAACTTCGCCGTCGTCTTCTCCCAGCCCACCGACCTCGACGACGCCGACCTGTTCTCGCAGTCCCAGCTCGCGCTCGCCTTTCCCGCGCCGTACGCCGAACTCGGCGCGACGCTCCTTCCCGTCCGCGCCTCGTCGCTCGGCCTTTTGAACGGCGGCGACCTCATCCGGCTCCATCGCGCCGACGACGCCGTAATCGACGAGGTCTCTTACGATCCCGCGTGGCACAACGACGCCCTCGCCGCCACCGACGGGGTCGCCCTCGAACGCATCGACCCGGCGGGACCCTCGGAACAGGCGACGAACTGGGCGAGCTCCGAAGCGCCGGAAGGCGGCACGCCCGGCCGCGTGAACTCCGTCATGCCCACGCCCGATGCCCGCCCGCCCGAACCCGGCGAGCTCGTGGTCAACGAGATCATGTATGAACCCCTCGCCGACGCCTTCGACAACCGGCCCGACCAGCCCGAGTACGTCGAGTTCTTCAATCGCTCGGCCGAGGCGCTTCAACTCAACGGCCTTTTCCTGACCGACCGTCCCGACGAGAACGGCGTGGCCGACACGGTCCGCATCGCCTTCACCCCGACCGTGCTCCCTCCGGGCGGATACGCGGTGGTCTACACCGTGCCTTCGGGCACGCCTGTGGACAGCCTCGCGCTCGTGCTCACGCGCCCCTTCCCCGACCTCGACCCGGAGGGCCCCAGCGTCGCGTTGCTGCCCATCCGCCGTTCCCTCGCGCTCGACAACAGCGGCGACCTGGTGCGCCTCCACGCCTCCGACGGCGTCGTGCTCGATGACGTCGCCTACCGACCCGACTGGCATCACCCGAACCTGCGGGACACGCGCGGCACTTCGCTCGAACGCATCACGCCGGAAGCGCCGAGCGACCTCCCGGAGAACTGGACGAGCAGTGTGGCCGCGGCAGGCGGCACGCCGGGGTTCCGGAACAGCGTCTTCCTCCTCTCCGACGCGCCGGTGGAGACGCCCGGCATCACCGTCGAGCCTTCCCCCTTCTCTCCCGACCGCGACGGTATGGACGACGTGGCCGAGATCCGGTACACGCTCCGCGCCGACGCCGCACTCGTCCGCGCTCGCATCTTCGACGCGAGCGGGCGGCTCGTGCGCACCCTCGAAGACACCGGCCTGACGGCCCGCACCGGCGCGCTCCTCTGGGACGGCCTCGACGACGACGCCCGCGAACTCCGCATCGGCATCTACGTCGTCTACCTCGAAGCCGTCTCCCCGCAATCCGGCACGACCGAGGCATACAAGGCCCCTGTGGTGCTGGCCCGCCCGCTGAATTAATGCGCCTCCCCACGACACATTTTCCGCCGATTCGCAGGCTCTTCCGGAATTAATTGCCGACCCCTGCCGTATCACCCGTTGCGCGCGCATGCCGCTCCGAATGCCCCTCCTCCCCGCTCATCCGAATGCCTAAACGACTGATACGACGGCGCCTACGGTTCAACCAAATATTCCATGAACCATACGGAACAGCCCCCGAAAGCGGTCGTTGCAAGAACAGCCTTTTACGGGCTATCTTTCACCGCCACCCATCAATTACCGATCAATCCTCATGGCAGAAACCGCAACCCAGACGCTTGCAACGCCGGTTCAGTTGACCCCCCGCGCGGCGGAGGAGATCAAGAAGATCATGACGACGAAAGACATTCCGGAAGGCTTCAGTCTTCGTGTCGGTGTGCGAGGCGGAGGCTGTTCCGGGATGCAGTACATCCTGGGCTTCGACAGAAAACGAGAGCACGACACTCAGTTCGAGGTCGATGGGATTGCCGTCTACATGGACAAGCGCCACGGCCTCTACCTGATGGGCACCGTGATCGACTATCATGACGGCCTCAACGCACGCGGCTTCACGTTCGACAACCCGAACGCCGTTTCCTCGTGCGGCTGCGGCACCAGTTTTTCGGCCTGACGTTGGGCCGTGAAGCTTGTTTTTCAACCTGTTCTCTTACAGGCCGGCGTACACGGGGCTTTGACGGCCTCGTCCCCACGCCGCCCGTGGAGCGCGTGTGGCGAATGAGCCCCTCGCGCTTTTTTTGACCATAATGGTGCACAGCCGCGCGAGCGTCTTCCCCTCATCGGGCCTCCCGACGCCGCGCCACCGGCTGGAACGTTGCGCCAAACCGGGCCTACAATTATTGGTCTGGATTTTGTGATCACCCGGATCACCCTTTATTTCGACACACTGACAGAGACGCTCAGGGGGGGATGGCCCAGAGTGTCCTTCACGCTCAAGAAGAGTTTAGTATGGACGGAGGAAATTTTTCAAACCGTGTTCGCGACGTGATTTCGTTTAGCCGAGAGGAAGCCATCCGCCTCGGACACGACTACATCGGCACCGAACACTTATTGCTCGGTATCATTCGGGAAGGGGAAGGCATCGCCGTAAAGATCCTCCGCAACCTTGGATGCGACCTCGGCAAGCTCAAAAAGGCGATCGAGGATACCGTGCGCAGCACCGGTGGCACGCTTACCGTCGGGAACATTCCCCTGACGAAGCAGGCCGAGAAGGTGCTCAAGATTACATACCTGGAAGCCAAGCTCTACAAGAGCGACGTCATCGGGACCGAGCATTTGTTGCTGAGCTTACTCCGTGACGACGAGAATATCGCCGCGCAGATCTTACAGCAAGGATTCTCCATCACCTATGACGCCGTTCGCTCGGAGTTGGACTCCATCATTAGTGGGAAAGCATCCGCGCGAAGCAGCGGCGGCCAGGGCGGCCGCTCCTCGTCCGGATACAAGGAGCGAAGCAAAATGGAAAAGAGCAAAACCCCGGTATTGGACAACTTTGGCCGCGATCTGACGAAGCTGGCCGAAGAAGGTAAGTTGGACCCCGTCGTGGGCCGCGAACGCGAAATCGAACGCGTGGCGCAGGTCCTGAGTCGACGGAAAAAGAACAACCCCGTGCTCATCGGCGAGCCGGGGGTCGGCAAGACCGCCATCGCCGAGGGCCTCGCCATGCGCATCGTTCAGCGCAAGGTAAGCCGGGTGCTGTATGATAAACGCATCGTCACGCTCGATCTGGCCGCGCTCGTGGCCGGCACGAAATATCGCGGGCAGTTCGAGGAGCGAATGAAGGCCGTCATGAACGAGCTCGAAAAGAGCCCGGACGTCATCCTCTTCATCGACGAGCTGCATACCATCGTCGGCGCCGGCGGCGCTTCGGGCAGCCTCGACGCCTCGAACATGTTCAAGCCCGCCCTCGCCCGCGGTGAGATCCAGTGCATCGGCGCGACGACGCTCGACGAATACCGGCAATACATCGAAAAAGACGGCGCGCTCGATCGCCGATTCCAGAAGATCCTCGTCGATCCTTCCACCCCGGAGGAGACGATTGAAATCCTCCGAAACATCAAGGACAAGTACGAGGAACACCACAACGTACGCTACACCGACGAAGCCATCGACCTGACGGTCAAGCTCTCCGAGCGGTACATCACCGACCGGTTCCTCCCCGACAAGGCCATCGACGTGATGGATGAGGCGGGCGCGCGCGTCCACCTCAACAACATCCGCGTGCCGAAAGAGATCGTGGTGCTCGAAGAGCAGATCGAGACGATCCGGGAAGAGAAGAACCAGGTGGTCAAGAGCCAGCGTTTCGAAGAAGCCGCGCGCCTCCGCGACAAGGAGAAGAAGCTTCAGGAACAACTCGAAGAGGCCAAGCGCGAATGGGAGCGCAAAGCCGAAACCGAAGTGCACGACGTGACCGCGAAGGACATCTCCGAAGTGGTCGCCATGATGACGGGCATCCCGGTGGACAAGATCTCCGAGCCCGAGACGAAGAAGCTGCTCCGCATGGAGGAGGAGCTCACGAAGCGCGTCATCGGTCAGACCGAAGCCATCAGGAAGCTCTCGAAAGCGATTCGCCGGACCCGCGCCGGGCTCAAGGACCCGAAGCGCCCCATCGGATCGTTCATCTTCCTCGGCCCCACCGGCGTCGGGAAGACCGAGCTGGCCAAAGTGCTCACCGAATACCTCTTCGACTCGCAGGACGCGCTCATCCGCATCGACATGAGCGAGTACATGGAGAAGTTCTCCGTCAGCCGCCTCGTGGGCGCTCCTCCGGGATACGTCGGCTATGAGGAAGGCGGGCAGCTCACCGAAAAGGTGCGCCGCAAGCCGTACTCGGTCGTGCTCCTCGACGAGATCGAGAAAGCGCACCCGGACGTGTTCAACATCCTCCTGCAAGTGCTCGACGACGGCATCCTGACCGACGGTCTCGGCCGCCGCGTCGATTTCCGGAATACGATCATCATCATGACCTCGAACATCGGGGCGCGGGACATCAAAAACCTCGGTAAGGGGATCGGCTTCGCGCAGTCCGAGACGGAGTTCAACTATCAGGCGCTCAAGAGCACGGTGGAGGACGCCCTCAAGCGGGTCTTCAATCCCGAATTCCTGAACCGCATCGATGACGTGATCGTCTTTCACCCGCTGGAGAAGAAGGACATCTTCAAGATCATCGACATCATGGCGTCCGAGCTGTTCAAGCGCGCTCACGACCTTGGCATCGAGGTGAAGCTGACCAAGAACGCCAAGGACTTCCTCGTGGAGAAGGGCTACGACGCCAAGTTCGGCGCGCGCCCGCTTCGCCGGGCCATCCAGAAGTACGTCGAGGATCCGATGGCCGAAGCCATCCTGGGCTCCGACCTCTCTCCCGGCGACGTGCTGCAGATCACGTACAACGAGAAGGAGAACCCGCAGGAGTTGATCTTCAAAACGAAGAAGGCCCGGAAGCCGAAAGCGAAAGCCGCCGATCCCGAACCCAAACCGGACGCCGAGCCGAAAGACGAGTCGTCCACGGAGGAGACGGCCGAGGAAAGCACCTGATCCTTCCTCTCTCCCGACCCTACGAAAGCCCCGTCATCGCTGCTCCGATGGCGGGGCTTTTGCGTATCTGCCCGAACCGCGCGCCTACCAGTACCTCCTCGACCCGTCGGCGACGGCAATCCGGGTGAACGGATGCTCGGGCTCCTCTCGGATCAGCTTTCGCAGGACGAGCGCCATCACGACGCCGGTCAGAAAGCCCCCGATGTGCGCCCCGTACGCCACCCCGTCCACGGTCTGTGCCGACATCATCACGGAGCCCCAGTTGATGAACTGAACCGCGATCCATAGCCCGATAGCGACGACGGCCGGGATGGAGATGACGAAGAAGAAGAGGAAGAGCGCGTACACACGGTTTCGGGGAAAGAGCACGAGGTAGGCCCCCAGCACCCCGGAGATCGCGCCGGAAGCCCCGAGGTTCGGAACGACGGACAACGGGTCCATGCCCACCTGCACGAGCGTGGCTACGATGCCGCTCGCCAGATAAAACGCGAGGAATGTGCCGGAACCGAACCGGAGCTCGACGTTGTCGCCGAAGATCCAGAGGTAGAGCATGTTGCCAAAGAGGTGCGCGAACCCGGCATGCATGAACATGGCGGTGAGGATGGTCAGATAGATCGGCCTCGGACCGGGCGCTTCGGGGATCGTGATCGCGTGCCCGTTCACGAAAATCGTCTGCGGCGTGACGAGGTCCTGCCCCGTGGTGATTTCGAGGGGGATCACGCTCCATCCATAGGTGAAGCTCGTGTTGGCCCCCACCTGCTGAAGGAGGAAAAAGACGAGTATGTTGACCACCACGAGCCCGATGGTGACGTAGCCCGGATGTTTGAGTTTATGATCGTCGTCTGCGATGGGAAAGAGCATATCGTCTGCCTTCTATGGTGAGGAGCGCCATTCCCAGCCTATCGCGTGGGATAAGGTAAGGTAAAGGATTATGTGACCGCCTGAAAACCGGCGACCCCGTGTATCTGGCGCGCGACGCCTTCGAGCATGGCTTCGCGCGAGAAACGGCGGCGGGCGTCTGCTCGCCCGGCCCTCGCCAGCGCTGCCGTGCGCGCGGGATCCGCGAGGAGCGCGCCGAGCGTCTCGGCAAGCGCCGCCGCATCGCCCGGAGGCACGAGCCGCCCCGTGACGCCGTCCTCGACGATCTCGAGCACTCCGCCCGCGCGCGTCGCCACGACGGGCCTGCCGGCAAGCATCCCCTCCACCACCACGCGGCCGAAGGGCTCGGGCGCGACGGACGTGTGCGCCACCACGTCGACGGCATGAAGCAGACGCGGCACGTCCCGGCGGAAACCGAGGAAATGCACCCGGTCCGAAAGCCCGGAGGCGACGACTTTCTCGTGCAGAGAGGCCGCGTACCGCTCTTCGTCGCCGAAGAGCGCGCCGCCCACGAGCACGGCGTGAAGATCGGGCATCCGGGTCAGCGCATCGAGGAGTACGTGCTGCCCTTTCCAGGGCGAGAGGCGGCTGAACACCCCGACCGCCGGAGCATCGCCGAGGCCGATCTCCCTGCGCGCCGCCGCCGTTTCCTCCGGCGTGACGGCTTCGAACGGCGCGGGGTCGATCCCGTTGTACACCACGCGCACCCGATCGGCCCGCCCCCCGCTCTCGACGAACGCATGCGCCGTCGCCTCGGAATTGGCAATCACCCGCGTCGCCAGCATATTGCCGAGCGTGACGGCCAGACGACGGTGCGAGGCGCTGAAATGGTCGTTCGTGAGCAGGTCGCGGAGATGCCATATCATCGGCTTCCGCGCCAGACGCGCCGCCACGGAGCCGACGACGAACGACTTCTGGGAGTTTGCATAGAGCACGTCGTATCCACGCGCGCGTCGCGCCACACGCCAGGCGAGCGCCACCACCCCCGGCAGGCTTTTCAGATCCCCGCCCTTCCCCCCTTCCCGCGACACCTTTTTCACCGACTCCGGAGCGGCCAGCACGTCTACGCCCACCCCGGCTTCTTCGAGACGATGGCGGAAAGGGCCGTCTTCGAAGAGCGCCACCCGGCTCACATCGGCGAAGTGACGGGCCACGTCGAGCAAAGACAGCTCCGCCCCTCCGAGGACGCCGACGTGATCGAGGAAGAGGATGCGGGGGGTCATCGGAGCGCCTCCCGGTAGACCTCTGCGGTCCGCCGCGCCACCGATGCCCACGTATAATGTTCGAGCGTATAGGCGCGGCACGCCTCCGCGTCGGGGAGCCTGCGCGCGCCGTGCACGACGCCCGTGAGCCCTTCGGCGAGCGCGGCGGCATCCGAGCCGGCAAGCACGAGATCGGGCGAGAGCCCGCGCACCACCTCCGGCAGCCCGCCCACCGGCGTGACGAGCACCGGCGTGCCCGAAGCGAGCGACTCTACGGTGATCAGCCCAAAGCCCTCGAACGACTGCGTCGGCACGATGGAGAGGTCGGCGGCGCGATAGGCGGAGGGCAGGTCTTCGTCGGGCACGAAGCCGAGAAGCCGCACGTGGTTTTCGAGGCCGCGCTCGGCGATGCGGGTTTCGAGCGCTCCGGCCAGCGGCCCCTTGCCCGCCACCAGGAGCAACACCTCGGGGGCGACGCGCCGCACCGTCGCCATGGCGTCGATCAGGTTTTCGAGGCCCATCCGGTGGGCCAGCCGGCGCACGGCGAGCACCACGAACCGATCCGATGGCCACCCGAGGCGCTCACGGGCCGCCGCCCGGGACTCCTCGACGCCGAAGCGCGACACGTCTGCGCCACCGGGGACGACCCGGATGCGCTCCGCCGGCGCCCCGTACCGTTCCCGGAGCACCGACGCGAAGGCCTCGGAGAGCACGATGAAAAGCGCCGCCTTCCCGTACACCGCATGCTCGACGGCGAGCTTGAAACGAACGTACCACCCGGCGTCTTGCTCCACCGCCGACTCGAGCGCCCACGGCCCGTGGAAGTGCACCACGAGCGGACGCGTGGTCACCGGACCGAGCGCGGGGTACGTATACAGCGCGAAATGTGAAGCCACCAGGTCCACGTCGCCACCCGAGAGTGCGCGCCGGGCGGCCTGCCGCGCCCGAAGCCACCGCACCGGCAGCGGCGTGGCGATGGGCGCGAAGAAAGCGACGTCGTGCCGCTCTGCCGAGCCGTCCGCAGGTGTTCCGGCGACGAGTCCCCGCACCGAGACGCCCGCGCCGGGCAATTCTTTCATCAGATGATAATAGACCCGGTTGAGCCCACCCGCCTGTTCGGGAAACCAGCCCATGCCGAATTGCAACGTCCGTATCGTCTCGCTCATGCTCCTCTCCGGCGGCGTCGGTGATTCAAGGCTTCGGGACGGTTTGCACGGCGGCCATGGCCGCATACTCCTCGTGAAGCGCCTTTGCCCGCTCGTGCAGATCGCGGCAGCGCGGCGTCTCGAAGTCTTTCTCTTTGCGTTGCTTCTCCTCCTGTCGACGACGCCAGCCTTCGGTCTCGAACTTCTCGGGACGGCGAATTTTCCGGAGGTTCTCTTCGGTGGGCTCGAACAGGTCGAAGTTCGTGCCGAAGCGTTCGTTCACTTCCGCCACGACGGCGTCGAACCCTCTCGTGGTGCGCTCGAAGGTGCTGATCACGATGCCGTCGAGGTGGGGCTTGAGGCGTTCGTAAAAGCGGATGTAGTTGCGGAGCCCCTGCTTGACCGAGACGTGGGGCCACCGGCTCGTAAGCGAGAGCGTCGCCCCGCGCGGGTCGCGGATGGTGACGATCACGGGCAGTCCCCGCCGCACGCCCTGAATGATCTGCACGGGCGAATGCATATGATGCGCCAGCTCCACGGGTCGCGTCTGGCTGTTCCGAAAGGCGGCGGTGGCAAAGCTGTTGGCCGAGCCGGGATAGCCGTCGATGACGATCTCGGTGTGCGGCCCCACCACGCGCTCCCGCGCCTCGGCGATGCCGCGCGAGGTGATGTTCAGCTGATCCCACCAGATGTACGGCTGATACACGGGCCAGAGCAGCGGTTCGCGCGCCAGCATCGAACGCACGTCGAAGCTCCACCGGCGCGGAGCGCGCATCAGCGGGCCGCCTTTGATCGTATTGAGCACGTCGTACAGCTTCGCCATCACAAAAAGGGGTTCATGCTTGGGGTTCGAAAACGGCTTCTTCAGCCTCGGCCATGCGCTCTTCTTCTGCGGCATAATACCGCGCGCCCGCCGCCGCAAGGCCGAGGAAGCTCCACAGGATCATCCCGCCGAGACCGATCTGCGTTTTCCCGAAAACCAGGAGCGAGATCATCGCCAGGACGATGCTGAGAAAGGTCACCGCGAGCGGATCCTGCCGCAGCCGATGCTCTCGGATGAGTGGGAGCGTCAGCCGCGCCAGCCCCCAGTAGTAGAGGAACGCGCCGAGCCATCCGAGTTGAAGCGCGATGTCGAGCAGACCGCTGTCGAGCACGGGAACCTTGTCGTTGACCTTGCGGCTCGCGCTTCCGGAGACGCCCATCCCGTACCCGATGGGATCGTTCAGAATGCGGATCGTCACGCCCTTGTAGGCGGCCAGGCGCGCGTTGAGGCTGTTGTCCTGTTCGATGCTCGAAAAAGTCTGAAACCGCGCGCCGACCTTGTCGAGGATGACGCCCGTCGAGAGCAAAGGCAAGGCGATGAGACCGCTGACGAGCATCACCGTGATCAGGCGGGAGCGTCCCTTGCCGCTCGTCCGCATCGTCAGAAATAGCAGCCCGACGAGCCACCCCCCCCACGCCGAACGCACGAGCGAGAGCAGAAAACCGCCATAGCCGGCCACGGCCGAGAGGAAGTTGAGCAGCCGCCGACCCGCGAAAATCAGAAGCATCCCCGGAATCATGGCATAGGCGAAGGGCGCCGGCGCATTCACCGTGCTGAAGACCCGCACTTCGAGCGGTTTTGCCTTCCCCACAGAATCCATCTCCGAGCTGACCATCCAGAAAGCATCCCATGAGGGGAGAAAGAAAAACTGTAGGAGCGCATAGGTCCCCATCACCAGCGCACCCCAGAGAAACACCCTGGTGAACGTCTGGCGGTACCGGGGAAAAGATTGCCAGTTCACGTACACGTGAAAGCCGAAGAGCACCGGCACGATCCACTGGAGGAGGTTGAACGTGGCGGCAAAGGGGCTCACGCGCACGACCCCGACGAGATACCCGAGCAAGATGCCCGTGAGCACGAGCAGGAAAGCGAAGGTCGATTTCTCCCGCAACCGTCCCACATGTCTGGCCAGCGTGAAGATGGTAATGCCGCCGACGAGATAGGGCGCGAGCAGAATGGGGTTCGGATCGGCCCACCCCGCCTGAAGGTCCACCACTCTCCGAATCATGGGCGAGAGAAACCACACCCACCACGTGAAACCGAGGTAGAGCACGGGGAACGCGCGATAGAGCATCACCCCGATCAGAAACGTCGCCGCCGGATAGACCAGCCGCATGTACGCGATCGTCCCCCCCCACCACATCATGAGGAAGAGCCCCGCCACGAAGAGCACGGAGGCACTCACGATGAACGTCGTGCTCGGATCGGCGCGCTGAGGCTGTTCGAGGAGATACGTGGAGTCGATCATGCTCGGAAAGATACCGGAAACGGAGGCGGGGACAAAAGGTGTCGCTATTGATTCTTGACCGGGAGATTCTCACCCGCATCGACGGCCCGAAGATGATCCATGAACGTCTCGGCAAGCACGGGCCAGTCGCAATGATTCAGGTACAACGTCCGTGCCGCCTTTGCGATCCGTGCGCGGCGTTTCGGATCGTGGACGAGCGTTCGGACGGCCGCGACGAAGGCGGCGGCGTCGCCCTCCGGAGCGAGCAGGAACGCCGCTCCGTTGGCGGCATGGAGGAAGGCGTCGGTGTGCCGGCCGTGCGTGGAGACGGAGGCCACGCCGTGCTGCACGGCAGCCAGGAAAGAGCCGCGTCGGGCCGAGACCCCGTTCCGGAACGGCGAGAGGTAGACGTCCATCGCAGCGAGATGGCGGGAGACCTCCGGCCCCGGCAACCGTCCCGCGTCGAGGAAGGGGACGTCCGGCATCGCGGCGCGCACGGCCGCTCCGTCCGGTCCGACATAGAGCACCTGCACCGGCGCGCCCGCCCGCCGCTCCGCCGCCACCGCCTCGCCGATGAGCGGGAGGAGCCGCGTCGGATGCGCCGTGCCGAAGATGCCGAGCACACACGCCTCGTCGCGAATCGCCAGCCGCGCCCGCGCCCCGGCGTACGCTTCCCCGACGTACGGAATGTTCGACCCCACCGGCACCGACGCCACGCGCGCGCGGGGGAAGCGGCGTCGGAAGCCCGCTGCCCAGTAGTCGATCGCCGGAAAGAGGGCGTCCGCCTGTCGGGCGAGCCCCGCCAGCATCGCGAACTGCCACGAGGACATGAGCATGAGCCGCCAGTTCAACCACGGCGGCGCGACCTCGTGCACGATCAACCCAAAACGCATCGACGGGCGCGCCCGCCGAAGGTCCCGGATGACGCCGGGCAGATACGGGTTGAACCCCCACTTCCCATAGCTGAACGGGTTGTATTGAAGCAACAGCCAGTCCGCCGTCCCCGAGGACGCCGCTTCGACGAGCCGCCGCACGCCCTTCGGCTCGCCGACCGAGAACGCCGAAGCCCGTACCTCGACGCCCGGGATCGGCTCCGGGTCGGCGTCGGCGGTCCACACGCGCACCTCCGCGTGCGCCGCGAGGGCCGAAGCCAGCAGCGCCGTGTGCTCGCCGATGGCATTCGGCGTGGGCGGCAGGGCCGTATAGACGAGGTCGATGGTCAAAAGGCGTGCGACTGATGCAAAGTGCGGAGGGAGGTGGGGGCCTTCCCCCACGAAGCATGTTGTTAACGGTACCCGTATAACCGCAGCGTGTCTGCGGCCAGGCGTTCGGCCGCTTCGATCTCGGCGCGGTCCCTTTTCTTGTATTTCCCGATAGACTTCATATGGGCCCCTTCGAGACGTTTGCGCGTTTTCGTCCCGAACGTCATGCCGAAATGCTCGGCCACCCGTTCCCCGTGCGTCAGAGGATCGCGCATGAGGTCCTCGTAGCGGAGCAAAAGCACGCGACCGCTCTCGGCCACCTCCGGGCGGGAGAAGAAGGCATGACAGCGCTCCACCATCGCTTTCCACATCCATATGGCCCGCACGTACGGCGAAGCGGCCAAAAACGCATCTTCCCCCCCTTCCTCCACCCACCACGGCACGTATCGGTGATCGACCTTTCGACCCATCCGCATCTCCGTGCTCCGAAGGTCGGTCAACTTTTCGTCCGTGAGCACGTCGTAGCTTCGCACGAGCGAGTTGGCGCAGTCGCGCCCGTCCCGGTAGATGTGGACGATGGGCGCTTCCGGAAGCGCCTCGTACACGAAGTCGGGGCAAAAACTGAGAAAGGGTTCCTTATAGATCAGCCGTTCGAGCGACCGTTTTCCCCGGGAGGCGCGCACCAGGTCGCCGAGCGACGTCGGGGCCTTGAACCATTTCTGAAGCGCCGCCGCCCGGGAGTGATACCATCCGGAGTCGAGATACCGCACGAGGGAGCGCTCGAACTCGGTGACCATCGCGCGGCGCACCTCCTCCGGGAGCGGGTGGTTGACGATCTGACACAGGCCGGCGGGCCATATGATGCCTGTCACGCTCTCCGTGCCCGGGACGGTGTCGAGGACGCCCATGAGGAACGTGGTTCCCGAACGGGGACAGCCGAGGACGATGCCGGTTTCCACCATGAATCTGTTACTTTTTGAAGGTGATCGTAGTCCCAAACGGGGGGCGTGCGGAGCCGCTCACGCGCGAGCGGCACTCAGGGGGCGGGCTTCGCGAAGGCGCGTTGCTTTTCGAGCGCCTTCATGTACGCCTCATGCGTCTCGGCGGCGATGCGATCCCACGTGAAGCGGCGCGCCCGTTCTCGCGCCCAGACCCTCGCCCCGGCCAGCCGCTCCCGATCGAGAAGGAGCGCGGCGAGGCGGGCGCTCATGGCGCGGGTGTCTTTCGGCGGCACGAGGTATTCGGCGTCGAGCATCTCCGGCGCGCCCGGCAGGTCATACGCGACGACCGGCACGGCAGCGGCGAGCATCTCGAGCACGCCGAGTGGAAAGCCCTCGGCATACGAGGGGAAGACCCCCACGGCGCACGTCCTCAGAAGGTCCGGCAACGTCTCCGGGGCATACGAGGGGATGACCTCGATGCGCGGGCGAAGCTCGGGCGCAAAGTGGGCAAGCACTTCCGCTTCCGTTCGGAACATGCCGCGCGTGCCGAGGAGCCGAAAGCGCGCGCCGGGCACGGCGTCGGTGACGCGCCGAACGATGTCCGGCAGGTCGGCGGAGCCTTTGCGCGGGCCGAACATGCCGATGAATGCCACCACCGGATCGGGCGGAGGCGCCGCAGGCACACGCTCGAAGGCGGGCCGTCGCGCCTCGCTCATGCCGTTCGGGAACACGAGGATCTTTTCCGGATCGACGCCGCGCCGGGCGAGGTCGCGCCGGGCGTGACGGTTGAGCACCGAGACGAGGTCCGCCTCGCGGAACGTGGCGTCGAGGGCGGAAAGCGTGCGCCATTTCCGGAAGCGATCCACCTGATGTTTGAGCAGCCGCAGCCCCCCGCGCACGTCCGTGACCGGCGGCAGCGGGCTGAAGACATAATGATGAAGCAAAAGCTGCGCGCGAGCCACGAAGAGAACCCGGTCGCTGAAATCGGAGCGTTTGAGGTTGAGGTATTTGTAATCGAAGTCGACGACGTCGTATTCGCCCGCGTGCTTTTCGAGGTAGGCCTGCAGCTTCGCCGGGCCGTCGTGGCGGTCCGCGCCGAGTTCGGGCGGCCCCATGAGCGTGGCCGACCAGCCCAGCTTTTCCATGGCCGAGGAAAGCTCCATGAGCATTTTTGCGGCCCCGAGCTTCGGGTCGAGCGCGCACGGGCTGAAAAAGAAGATCTTCATGCGTCGAAAAGGGGGTTTGGCGAAAAGGGAGAGCCTGGGGGCGCCGCCGGCCTCATCGCCAGTCCGGATCGGTTTCGTAGCCGAGCTTGAGCACGAGGTCGTTGTACCGTTCCTTGAAACGGTCGATATGCGCCTCGGTGAAGTGGTTCCGCCAGTCGCCCGGCCGTCCTTTCCGGTAATGGCTCTTCACGTTCTCCTGCCCCGGCTTGCGCCCGCCCGACATGCGCTTGAAGCTTTTCCGTTCGAGGATGGGCCGGAGCCGGTCTTTGGGCAGGCGCATCATGGGAAAGCGAAAGGGCGACATCGGCAGATGAAACGGCGTAAAGCGCCGCCCGCGCTGATTGAGAATGTTCAGCCGCATGGTCAGGGATTGAAGCACGGTGGCGTCGGCGTCGTCGAGGAGACCGAGGAAGGTATAGATCCGGCGGAAAGCGGCCTCGGGATCGGCCGAGATCTCCTCCATCTTCATCTCGAGCACGTTCGGCATCTCGTAGTTCCAGCGGTTCATCGGATCGAGGAACTGACGGCTGAACGCCATTTCGAGCATCAGCCCTTCCTCTTTCGAGACGGCCTGAAGCCGCCTGCGATGTTCCACGAGTTCGGGCCACCCGTCGGTGGGATGGGTGTTGAGATGGGAGAAATAGCCGGAGACGAGGACGTCCCGCGGGTCGCGCACGACGTGAAAGCCGCGAAAGGCCGGCAGGTCGCCGATGTGGTCCCGGTCGGCGTTCGTATACGCGAGGAGATCGGGCCGTTCCGCCGCCACGTACCGCCCGAGCGAACCCTGCCGCGCAAAGTCGACGGGGCGGTGGACGATGTGGAAGCGCCACCCGAGGTTGAAGCACGTCTCCCGAAGGATGCCGTCGATCCATCCCGTGGCGCATTTGTGGTGGCCGAAAAAAACGTACAGGGGCCGCGCCTCGGCGGCAACGGCGTCCGTGCGTTCCTTCGTCATCGTTTGCGTCATGAGCGTGTGGGAAAAAGTGTTTGAAGCCGTCGCGCCGGAAAGCATAGATCCCCGGGCGGGGACAGACCCTTCAGGGCAGGCACATGAGAATCAACAATGGGTTGGATGGCCGGAACCCGGAGCGTCCGGGGCGGACGATCCTCTATCGCGCGCGCATGAGATGGCGCAAGCGTTCGAAGAGCGCATCCACGTCCCCGGTGGGCACGATGAAGCCGTTCTCCCCTTCGCGCACGAGTTCTTTCATGCCCGTGTCCTCGGTGACGATCACCGGGACGCCGCACGCCAGCGCCTCGGCGGGAGCATACGCGAAGCCGTCCTCGTACGTCGGATGCGCGCATACGTCGGCGCGCCGGTAGTGCGGCAGCGGGTCGCCCGGCGCCACACGGATGCGCGGGTCGCGGGCCATCCAGCCTTCGAGATACCGCCGCATCGCCCGCGACGTCCAGTGCCCGACGAGCGTCAGTTCCGCCGCCCCTTCGAGCCGCCCGAACGCCTCGACGAGCACCGGGACGCCCTTCGGAACGGTCAGGCTCCCGGCATAGACCACGCGGAAGACGCCGTCCGTCGGACGTGAGGGGGGCGGTTGATAGCGCGGCAACGGCTTGAGTCGGAAGCGCCGGAGCTTTTCCGCCGGGACCCCCGCCTCCACGAACGACGCCCACGTATACGCCGAGTTGACGAAGATCATGTCGGCCATCTCGTACTCGAGGAGGGCCTTTCGGATCTGCGCGCCGTTGAGCCAGCTCCGCTCCATGCCCCACTGCCGAAACGCCCGGTCGTGCAGCCGCCGCACCTTCTCGACGTGACTGTTGCCCACATGCACCCCGAGGCGTTCGAAGCCCAGCGCACGGGCGCGCCGAAAGCTCCGGAGCGATTTTCCGATGAAGCCGACAAAGGTCTCCGTCGGCGCGTCGAGGCGGGCGGCGACGGCGCGGTCGAAAAGGTCGCCGATGACGTAGTTCTTCCAGCCTCGGAGCACACGGAGCGGCGTCGCCCGGATGAGCGGGCGCGCGTAGGGCATCGCCACCACCGAGCCGAGCGCTTCGTCGCCCGGCTTCACGCCGATGCTGAAGTATCGCGCCAGGCGCCCGGCCTCGCGTTCCTCTTCGACGATCTGCGCGAAGTGTTGTCCCAGCCCGCCTTTGCCGTAGGGCGCACGGCACGAAAGTGTGGTCATGTTCAACGTCCGTATCGAGAATCCGCAATCCGGCGGGCGCGCCGCCTCATACGGTCACCTGTTCTTCCTCGTACCCCCAGAGCGTCAGGAGGTCGCGTCCGAGCATCGCGCCGATCTTCTCGACCTCCGCCCGGTATTCGCGTTTGAGCCGCCGGACGAACGCGGGGTCGAGCCCCTCCTTCGGCTTGAAGACGACTTTGTCGTACACCGCATCGACCATTCCTTTCCGCAGATCCCGCGGAAGGAGCGCCTTCACGGCTTTCTTGATCGGGGCAGCCCATCCATCGCCGAAGGTCACCTTCCGCACGAGCCGCTGCATCCGCTTCGAACGAAGCTCCGCGCCCTTGTTGTGCGTCTCGAAATTCGGCGTAAACTCCGGATCGACGCCGAGGAATTCGAGCACGCGCCGGTAGACGGCTGCGTTGTCCCGCCGGAAGTCGTCATAGATGATTACGAGCACCTGAGACGGTTCGAAGTACCGGTGCACCCGTTCGAGTTGCTCGGCATACCGGATGCGTTCCGAATAATAGAGCAGTTCCGGCACGAGACACCCTTTCGGGATGCGCCGTCCCGCCTTCCGTTCCGGTTCGAGAGCCAGCGCCGTCTCGAAGTCGGGCGCGTCTTCCCCCTCGGTGATCGGATTTTTGAGTTGTTGCAGGTAATACGAATACAAGAAATCGACCGGCTCGCGAAGCATCGCGATGAGCTTCGCCTCCGGATTGAACGCGTGGATCTCACGCGCCGCCGCCTTCGAGTACAAATAGCATGCGCTCGCCTCGCCGCAAAGATCGTCCGGGCGCGCGCCGGCAAAGAACGAGAGGTACTCGTCCTCCGTGCGCGGGTGGAAAGAGCCGTTCGGATCGGGATCGCGGCAGAAGTCCTTCGCGAAATAGTTCGGCTCCTTCGGGCGGCTCATGTAGATCTGAGGGTGCGCCCGAAGGAAATGATAGAGCGCCGTCGTGCCGCTCTTCGACTGCCCGGCGATGAAAAAATCCGGTCCTTTCATAGCCATTGGGCGACGAGATCGCGGTCGATGAGGGTGCTCAGACGCGCGACGTCCTCGCGGAAGTGCTCCTGAAGGAAGGCGCGCGTGTCCGGGTGCATCGGGTGGCGCGGTTTGTGCTTGACGTTATACGCCATGAGCACGCGGTGCACTTTTTTTCGGAGCGGCGCCGGCACGAGCGCCCGCCCCACTGCGCGCAAAATACCCATCGAGTCGTGCGTCCGGAGGAGATAATGCAGCCTGGCGTTCTTGATGTGCCGGTTGCTGTTGACCACCTCGAAATCGAGGTCGAAGTCCGGATCCACCTCGAGGAACCGGAGGAGTTCGCGGTAGACCTTCCGGGGGTTTGCCTTGAAGTCGTCGTAAACGATGAAGTGGATCCGCTCGCGCCCGAACACGTCGAGGTAGCGTTTCACCTGTTCGGCATACATCGCCGCATCGGTGTGGAAGAGGCGCATCTCGATCTCCGGGTCGCGGTCCGGGTCGGGGTTCCGGAACTGCCGTTCGAACTCGACCTTTCGCCGTTCCTGCGACTCGAGCGCCTCCTCAAAGAAAAGCGCGCGCTTCGTTTCCGCCTCGATGACGCCGCCCGGCGTGAGGTCTTTCACCCACACGAACATGTTGTAGAGCGAGTACATCATGTCCACGGGATTGCGGAGCATGATGACGATGTCGGCGTCCGGGCTGAAGGCCTTGATCTCTTCGGCGGCCTTCTTCGAGTACAGGTACCACACCGACGTCTCGCCCGTGCGTTTTTCCCCGTTCCAGTCCTCAAAGAACGACAGATACCACGCCGGATCGGAGTGCGGACCGGCATAGCCTTCGGGCCGGAGGTCGCGGCCAAAGAAGTGGCGCTCTTTTTTCGCCATGAACACGTCCGGATGCTCCGAGAGGTACGTATGCATGGCCGTCGTGCCGCATTTGGGCGCGCCCACGATGAAAAAATCCGGTTTATGAATGGCCCCCGCCGTCGTTTCGGCGGTCGCGGAGCGGTTGGGGGTCGACGCCGATGCAGACATTTCTAACGTGCGAAGATTTTTTTGAAGCTACGATAAACGGACCGGGCCGGCGGCAGTACGCGGGGCGCCACGGCCTCATACCACCGGTTGACGGTGTTGAACGCATGAAGCGCCCGCTCGACCTCCCCGCGCCGCGCCTCGAGGCGCTCCTCGAAGAGCGTCCGGGCGTACTCGTAGAGTTCGAGGTCGAGGCGGTTGTATTGTTCGACGACCTCGAGGGTCTGGGCCGAAAATTCGTCGCGGGGCTTGCGGTTCGCGCCGACGTTGGCGCGGTAATATAAGAGCTTGCGCCAGTCCCACCCGAAGGCCTCCCGCAACATGATGAGGGACTCGTCGAAGCGTTCGGTCAGGCCGATCACCGTGTGCCGTTCGAGGTTGCGTTTCGCCTTTGCGAGCATCTCCTCGTCGAACGCCTCCAGCGCCGGCTCCCGCCCGGCGAGGTGGCATTCGAGAAAATAACCGGAGAGGAAGGAGGTCTGCATGTTGCAGCCCGGCTTGAGGAACGTCCGAACGAAGTCGTCGAGGGGCATGCCTTTCGGCGCTTTTCCCTGCCGGAGGAACATGTGATACCCCGAGATGACCCGGTCGATCGGCTCGCGGAGGAAGGTGATGTACGGATACGCATGGGTGTCCGGCAGCGTCTCGTGCACACCGTAGCCCGCGTGGGTGACGAGCACGTCGACACCTTCCCCCTCGCCTTCGAGACGGCGGCGAAGCTCGGCAAATTTCTCCGCGTGTGTGGCCGGCGTCATCGAAAAGAAGACGCGCTCCGGATCATACTGTCGCCAGAGGATCATCTTGAACGTGCTGCCGGCCGTCTTCGGGATATGTCCGAAGATGATCAGGCGCGGTTTCGAAGAGAGATCGTTTCTCATAAACGTGCTCGGGTTCCTTCACGGAGTTCAGGCGACCGGCGTTTCCCGGCTTTTCACGACGCTTCGGCCCCGCACTCTGGCGAGCACCCGGTCTTTCTGGGCCAACACCCGCTTTTTCATCCACTTCGGACCGACGAGCCAGCTGACGCCCAGATAGGCAAGCCCCGTCACAGCCGCGGCCAGGACCGCTTCTCCGACCAGGTTCAGTCCCATCAGGCGCACGCCGTAGCCGGCCACGATGGCCGTCAGGAGCGGAGCGAGCACCCAGGCCGACGGCAGAAAGATCCGGCGGATCGAGCTTCGCCCGAGGCCCCGCGCCAGGATGGGCACGGTCACCACCATGCTGACCACCTCGGCGATGGGCACACCGATGAAGCCGACGGTGAGCACCAGCGCAACGCTCAACCCGACGCTGATCGCCGTGGTAAGCATCGTGACGTACATCACGTATTTGACGCGACCGGTGCCGCTGAGCGCCGTCTTCACGATCCAGCTCACCGCATTCAGGTTGAGCAGGCCGGCATACAGGATGAGCGCCGGCACCGCCGGAAGCCACTTCGCGGTATAGACGAGTTCAACCACCGGATACCCGGCGGCGGCAATCACGGCAAACCACGCCCCGCAAAAGACGAGGAAGTACATCACGTACTGGGACAGGATTCGCTTCACTTCCGGAAGGTTGTCCTGAATGCGGGAGAAGTGCGGGAGCGACACGCGCACCACGTTTTGCACCACCGTGAGCGGTTTGCGCCCGTTGCTGGAGGCCCACATCAAAAAACCAACGGCGTCCGCGCCGATGAGCGAGGCCACGAGCGTGGGCGTGACCCATGTGCGCACGTTGCCCACGACGCGGTGAAGCTGAAACGGCAGCCCGAAACGGAGCATCTCGAGCGCCACTTCGCGATCGAAGTCCAGCCGCACCTTCCACGGCGCGACGATGTAGACGAGGATCGTGCCGAGCAGCCCCCGCATGAGTACGGCGGAAATCAGACTCCACACCCCGAAACCGTATACGGCCATCCCCACGGCCACGATCTGATAACTGAGGCTCTCGACCACTTCCACTACGGCAAGCTTCTCGTATCGAAGGGTGCGCTCCAGTTGTATGGCACTGATCGAGCGCCACGTGTTCAGATAGAGACTGAAGCCCATCGCCCGCACGAGCCAGATCAACGCCGTGGTGTCCTTGGGATAGAAGCTCGCCAGCCACGGCGCGCCGAACCACAGCATGACCACGACCACCGAGACGAGCACCTGCTTCATGGTGAAGCCGATCTGCAAATCTCGGTCACTGATCTCCTTTTTGCGCTGAATCAGCGCCGGCGACATCCCGAAGTCGGCAAACAGCGCCAGAATGTTCACGAGGAACGTCGTGATGCCGAAGAGCCCGAAGTCGGCGGGGTTGAGCACGCGGGCCAGCACGATCCCTCCCAGAAAGGTGAACACCTGGAGGAAGCCCTGACGAACAAGCAACAGCCTGATCCCTTTTCTGGCCTGCTTGTGCACGTCCCGCATGCCTGGCACCCGTGATCTCTTGTTGATGGCCGCCATGCCGTGCGGCACGCCGGGGGTTGATTCATTCAGACGCGCGGCTCTGCCCTATGCGGTCCCGGAAGACCGGAGACGCGCCGTGCGTTTCAGGGAGCGGAGGATGACCGTGCGCGCACGGTCCATGGTGGCCCTCCCCCCCGTGGTGTCGGTATCTCGCGCCCCAAACGACATCGCGATACCATCGAGGCAAACATCAACGGAGGATCCGGTCGCCGATCAAGGCCAGGGTTCCGACCGTGCCGACGATCGTCAATACATCCCTCCAACTGAAGCGCTGACGCACGTACGTTTCCACCTTGATGATGTCGTCGTCCTGAAGCACCGGTTCGGGTTGCCGCAACGCCATCAATTCTTCGATGGGCGCTTCGTACGCCGTCGTCCATCCATCGCCTACCTTGCGGGAGACGCGAACGATGGACCACCGTTTTTCACGGGAATCCCGAACGCGTTCACCCGGACCGCCCGCCAGAAAGAGCAATTCGATGAGGCCGGTTCCGAGCCGCACTTCATACCGTCCGGCAGCGCTCACGTCTCCCCACACGTTCACCTCGATGGACGACTCGCCGGGCTCGACGTGCCGGAAGAAGCTGACGGGCCGCGAGAGGTCTCCGGTCGTCTCCTGGGCCTGGCCCGCGAGCGGGGTGAGCAGCGCAAGCGCGAGAACGGGAAGGAGGCGTTTCAAGTTCATCTCCGGCAAAACTCTCATCTATCCAAACACTTTTTTGATGACGCCGCTCAGCCTTCCTATCGGCTTCCCGTCGTCGTAGCCGTAATAACCGTAGCCGTATCCATAGCCGTACCCGTACCCTCGTCCGGCCTCCCGCACGTCGAAACGGTTCAGCACGACCCCGATCAGGGGTGCGCCCACGTCTTCCATGCTCTCCAGGGTTCTTTCGATGCCAAGCCTGTGTGTTTTGTTGGCGCTGGTGACCAGGATCGCGGCGTCGCACTGGGTGGAGAGCAGCACCGCGTCGGTGGCCCGGAGCACCGGCGGCGAGTCGACGACGATGTAATCGAAGGACTCCCGCAGCTTGAAGAGCAACTCCCGCATCTTTTTCGAACCCATCAACTCGGACGGGTTCGGCACCGCCTTTCCCGCGGGCACCACGTACAGGTTCTCGATGTCGCTGGCGAACTGTTCGATGTCCGGGTCGGCGTCGTCGAAGAGCAGATCGACCAGACCCGGCTCACGTTGAATGCCGAGGAAAACGTGCCCGGAGGCGTTCCGAAGGTCGGCGTCGACGTAGAGCGTCCGCCGCCCGGATCTCGCCATGGTGATGGCGAGATTGAGCGAGGTGACGGTTTTTCCCTCATTCGGCTCCGTGCTCGTGATCAGGATCGACTGAATGAGCGCGTCGGGCCGACTGAACTGGATGTTGGTGTGGATGCCCCGATAGGATTCCGTGATGGGAGAAAGCGGGTTGTATAACGTGATCAGAGACGTGCTGTACTGCTTTCCTTCGATCGTGATCGTCTCCTGATCGCCGAGTTCCGTCTTGATCACCCGGTCGAACTTCGGCACGACTCCGATGAGACTGAGTCCCATGTTCCGGATGTCCTCCGGCTGATGGATGCGATGATCGGCGGCCTGCCGCAAAAAGGCGAGCCCGACGCCGAAGACCAGGCTGACGAGGAAGCCGAGCATAATGTTCTGTGTCGTATTGGGCCGCACCGGGTTGATGGGCACGAGCGCGTCGCGCACGAGTGCTACGTAACCCAGTTCGGATTCCTCTGCCACCTGCGCTTCCTGAAGTTTCTCCAGGAGGAACCCGTACAGCTTCTCCACCGACTGGCTCGCGCGCTCCAGCTTTGCCAGTTGCACCGCCTTGCGCGGGAGATCCTTGAGCCGACCCTCCCGGGCGTGGACCCGCTCCTGGAGCACCTTCAGCTTGGCCTCCAACCCCTGGATGGCGATATTTTTCTTGACGATCTCATCCTTCAGCGTGATGATCCGCTCCAGTCCTTCCCCTCCTACCTTGGCGCTCACGAGCCCGACCGCCAGAATCTCGGCGGTATATTCTTTTGCCCGCTGTTCAAGCTCTCTTTGAAATTCAGCCTTGCGTTGTATGATCTCCAGGAGCTTGGGCTCGGCCGACTCGTTGCCCCGAAGCGAAGGGTTCCGCGCGTAAAACTCTTCCGCCTCCGCGGCCAGAGCAATAATGCGACTCTGCAAGATCGAGATGCGGTTTTCCACGTCGGAAGCGATCCGCCGGGCCAGTCCCGGCGCGACCCGATCAAGCTCTTTCTCCATGGCCGCGAGCGAGGCGCGTTCCAGTTCGAGGTCTACGCGGGCTTCCTCCACTTCGGCATCGATTTGCGAGATTTGCTGAACGAGAAGACTGCTCTCCGTCTCCAGCGCAACGATGCCCTCGTCTTTCTTGAACTGCGCCGTCTGCGTCTCCAGCGAATCCAGCTGCCGCTGCCGTTTCTCGAGCTGACCCTCCAGAAAAACACGCGAAGCCGTAATGCCCTGCCGGCTGGATTCCCGGCTGTAGTTCTTGTATTCCTCGGCATAGAGATTCGCGATCAACGCCGCCTCTTCCGGCAGCGTACTGTTCGCCGTGATGCGGATCATGTCTACTCGTTCCCCCTGCAGCGCGAAAATGACACGCTGCCGGAGCAGCTTCCCTGCGATCTGCTCGGCCGTATTGGGCTCTCCCGCCGCGTTCGACAGGATCGGCAACGGTTCGCCGGATTGCGGGCCCTTGCCGGTCTCGATCAATCTATTGGCCACGCGCCCGGCCAGCCGAAGGGACTGTTTCAGAAATTCCAGCTCGTTGTAAAGCCCACGATCGTCCGTGCCGAACGTGATCACGCTGCTCAAAGCCGAGGACGCCTCCGTATCCACCTTGACAATGCTGAACGTCTCATATTCAGGCGTCACCAACAGCGTGTACGCCGTCACCGCGCCCATGACGAGCACGAAGGAAAACAGGATGATCCACTTGCCCCGCCGGATCGCATTCACAACGTCCATCAGGTTGACCTGGCTTTCCTGCGGAGCTGCCTTATGCGGCAAAGTGTTCCGGGTCCCGGCGCCATTAAGCGGCCTTTCCATAGGTTACCGGCGAGCCTTTAATGAAGAATTCTGACTATTTGACCACACCGTGCCGAGAAGCATCCGTTTAGATCCTGGCTGTGCGAGCGATCAGCACGGCTATTTACACAACCTGTGCCAATATCACAACAGCCAGTGGCGTAGCGGAAGATAAGCATACTGGAATCTTCTGGGATCCTGCGTCCGGCACTGTCGATCCACTACGCGAGGAAGGGGTCGCCGGATCCCGGGAAAGGCCATGGTGGGTAAGAGGAGCCTGCTCAAACAGAGCCCATCCCGGAGCCACATGGCCGGGATCGACTTTAACGGGGAGTTGCGCTGGTCACAGAAGCAACTTCGCCCGGCTGAGGATACGCGCCGGTCAGCTTGCCCCCTCTCCACGCAGGATGACGGGGATCGTCCTCCAGAGCAAACGAACGTCGAGCAGGAGGGACCATTTTTCAACGTATTCGACGTCGAGTTCCAGACGTTCGTAGAAGAGCAGCTTATTGCGGCCGCCGGTCTGCCACAGCCCCGTCAAGCCCGGACGAACGCTCAGGATCGTGCGAGCGCCGCGCCCCCGCATCTTATAGAGTTCACTCGGCATATAGGGCCTTGGACCCACCAGGCTCATCTCTCCTTTGAGCACGTTCCATAGTTGCGGCAACTCATCGATGCTGTACTTCCTGATGACGCGACCAACGGAGGTGATCCGGGGATCGTTCTGCAGCTTGTGAAAACGGGCATACTCTTCCCGCAACTCGGGATCGGCTTCAAGGATCTCCTTGAGCAACACGTCGGCGTCCGCATACATGCTGCGAAATTTGAGCATGGCGAAGCGGCGCTCGCCTTTGCCCACACGAATCTGCTTATACAGCAACGGCCCGCGCGAGTTGAGCTTGATAAACAGCGCTACGATCAATCCTACGGGGAGCAACAATATCAGGCCGAACAGAGCCCCGAGAATGTCGATGGTTCGTTTGAGCACGACCTGCCAGAACTTCAACTGAGCGCCCCAGAGTGCCATAGACGGCCTTTTGACTCGGGGTGTAGCCGCGCTCTTAAAACTCTGCGTAGGACGAACGATGGAATCCGACTCTTGCGTGATAGCCTCCATTTGAGCAATATAGGGGGTTGACTATGAATGCATGCGGAGATCAGGGAAGGATGCTGTCGAAAGGCTTGGTTCTTCCGTAATTATGGCCCACAACATTTCCGGCTCCCTGGAGCCGATCTCTCCCCGGCGGCTTTGCCCAGAATGATTTCAGGTTGACTCAGCCCTGAATATCGATCAAAGGGACGGCTGCACACAGGCGTTTTGAGATCAGATCGGCAATTGTATTACAAGATGGCAAAAGATCGCAGTTCACTCTGTGCTTAAAAAGCGGAACTTCCGCAGACACGGAGATGATAGTGGTCTATCGGACAAAGCTCTTCACTTCTTAAATCCATCTCTCCAAGAGGTGAACACAGAGAGTGACTGCGAGATAAGGGTTCGCGCAGGCTCGGCTGCGCGCGTGGCATGAATATTAGAAGAGCGTTTTCATACGTAACACGCTCCCCTCTTGTAATCAAGATACGGAAAAGATCGATTCTTTCACAAAAGTGTCACAAAAATAATTCAGCTCGGATAAACGGGCTCGGATAAACCGCCCTTACGTCCCTCTCAACGTTTGAGCCCGTCAACCATTCGAGGTCGAGGTGGCTTTCGTACGGCGCTCGCGCTCAAAAGCAGTCCATTCCTTTTCCACGATGGCGGCCATCTCCGCCCGAAACCGCGCCTGAGAGAAGCCTTCGGCATGTCTACGGATACGTTCGGGAGAGAACACATGAGCGTTCGCTTCCAGTGTCTGAACCGCTTCGATGAGCGCGGGCACGGTCTGTTCCTCGAAAAACAGGCCCGTTTCGCCGGGAAGGACCGTCTCGGTGGCTCCGCCCCGCCCGAAAGCGATCACCGGCGTGCCGCAGGCCTGCGCTTCCACGGGCACGATGCCGAAATCCTCTTCGGCGGCGAAAACGAATGCCCGCGCGCGCGCCATGTGCCGCTTGACGACTTCAAACGGTTGGTAGCCCATCAACGCGACGTTCGGACCGGCTTTGCTCCGAATTTTCTCGAACTCCGGCCCTTCTCCGATCACGACGAGCTGCTTGTCGGGCATGCGGCTGAAAGCCTCCACGATGAGATCGATCTTTTTGTATGGAACCATGCGTGAGACCGTGAAATAGTAGTCCTCTTTCTGCGTCTCGAGCGCAAAGCCTTCCGTATCCACGGGCGGATACACGACGTGAGCCTCGCGCCGGTAGATCTTCCGGATACGCCGGGCCACGTAGTTCGAGTTGGCCACGTACACGTCCACCCGGTTGGCCGTGGCCACATCGTAGAGGCGCAGATAATGGAGCATCATTTTGACGAACTTCGCCCGCAGTCCCTTCTCCAAATTCGCCTCCCGGAGATATTGGAAATAGAGATCCCAGGCATATCGAACCGGCGTGCATACATAGCTGATATGCAACTGCTGTGCGCTCGTCAGCACGCCCTTGGCGACCCCGTAGCTCTGAGAAACGACGACATCATAGCCCGTCAGGTCAAACTGTTCGATGGCCATGGGCAGAAACGGGAGGTAATACCGATATTTACTCCTCGCGAAAGGCATCTTCTGAATAAAAGACGTCGTCACCGGCTTGCCCTGAAGGAAGTGGCGTTGATCGTCCGGCAGAAAGTCGAAGAGGCTGAACAAGTCGGCCTCCGGATAGACGTGAATCAGTTGTTCCAGCACGCGTTCGGCCCCACCATAGACGGGCAGCCATTCGTGCACGATGGCCGTGCGCATAGTACCTTGCCTCTGTGAAGATGCCCGGACCCGAACACCTTTCCCGTTTGATTTCTTCGGCGTCAAGTTCAGCAACCTAATGGATATCGTCTTTCAATCACAAGCCTAAATGACGGAAGTGCTCATATGATTCAACGCATCGCCCTTCTGGGCGTGGGACTCATCGGCGGCTCGCTCGGGCTGGCCTGGAAGAGAAACCGCCCCGACCTTCACATCACCGGCTTCGACGCCCCGGACGTGCTTGACCGAGCCTCCATGCTCGGGATCGTGGACGAGAAGGCCGCCACGGCCCGACACGCCGTGATGGGAGCGGATCTCGTGGTGCTCGCGGCGCCCATCGGCGCCAACCTCCGACTGCTCGAAGAGGCGGGGCCACACGTGCGTCCCGGCGCCCTCATCACGGACGTCGGTTCGGTCAAGAAGCCCATCATGGAACACGCCCGCCTCTTCGTCGAACCGGAGAACCTGTTCGTCGGCGGCCATCCGATGGCGGGCGCCGAGCACAGCGGCGTCGAACATGCCGACGCGCTGCTCTTCGAGAACGCGACGTACGTGCTCTGTCCGCCCGATGAAGAACCCGACCGGGAAGCGCTCGGCGAACTGATCCGCCTCATCGAAGCAACGGGCGCTCGCGTCCTTCTGCTCGACGCCGAGCGTCACGACCGCATCGCCGCCGTCGTGAGCCACCTGCCGCAACTCCTCGCCGTTGCCCTGATGAACCAGGCCGCCGAAGAACAGGCCCACGACGAAGCCTTCCTCCACCTTGCCGCCGGAGGCTTCCGCGACATGACCCGCATTGCCTCCTCTCCCTTCCGGCTATGGCGGGACATCCTTCTCGCCAACGAGGGCGACATCCTCGACGCGCTCGGACGCTTTACGAGCCTCCTGCGCACCCTGCGCAACCGGCTCATCGAAGAAGACCTCGATGCGCTCGAAGATGCCTTCGAACGCGCCCGAACCCTCCGCGAGACTATCCCGCGCGACACGAAGGGCTTCCTTCATCCCCTCGCCGACGTGTACGTGTACGTCGAGGATCAGCCCGGCGCGCTCTTCGGCATCACCCGCGCGCTCTTCAACGCCGAAATCAGCATCAAAGACATCGAACTGCTCAAGATCCGCGAGGGCACGGGCGGCACCTTCCGCCTCGGCTTCACCGACGAGACGGCGGCCGAGGCGGCGCGGGAGGCGCTCGAGCGAGCAGGCTACCGGGCGCATCGCCTCTGAGGCGCCGTCTCCCGGAAACCCGGCGCTATATGAACGCCTTTCGAAAAAAAGCTCCCGGACGGCATTCTCCACCGCCGCCGCCGCCGGTTCCGTTGACACTCCATCCGATCCGGTGTATCATGAAAAATCCGGGGCCGCGGCGCGCATGCGCAGGGCGGACGACCTTTTCCGACGATCCCAAACGGTGACCGACATGGCAGTTTCGGAAACGCTCAAAAAAACACCCCTCCACGACGTTCACGTGGCCCTCGGCGCGCGCATGGTCCCCTTTGCCGGCTTCGACATGCCCGTGCAATACTCCGGCATCATCGACGAGCACATGGCCGTCCGCACCGCGGCGGGGCTCTTCGACGTCAGCCACATGGGCGAGGTTTATGCTCGCGGGCCGCACGCCTTCGACTTCGTGCAAAACCTCGTCACGAACGACGCTGCGCGCCTCACCGACGGGCGCGCCATGTACACGGTCATGTGCCGACCCGACGGCGGCATCGTCGATGACCTCCTCGTCTACCGGATAAACGCCGAGGAGTACATGCTCGTCATCAACGCCTCGAACATCGAGGGGGATTTCGCGTGGATGCAGGCCCACAATCCCATGGGGGCGGAACTCACGAACGTCTCCGATGAGATCGCGCTCCTCGCCATTCAGGGACCGGAGGCCTTCGGGATCGTGCAATCGCTCGTCGGCGACGCGCTCGACCTCGACGCGATCAAGTTTTACCACTTCGTTCCGATGGCGCCGGGCGCTTTCCTCGGCTGTTCGTGGGCGATTCTCTCGCACACCGGCTATACGGGGGAGCGCGGCCTGGAGATTTATTGCAAAGCCGGAGACGCCGTCCGGGTATGGGAGGCGCTCATGGAAGCCGGTCGCGCGCGCGGTCTCAAGCCCGCCGGTCTCGGCGCACGCGACACGCTCCGCCTCGAAGCAGGGTACTGCCTCTACGGGAACGACATCACCGAAGAGACCAACCCGCTCGAAGCCGGACTTGGGTGGCTGGTGAAATTCGACAAAGGCGATTTCATCGGGCGCGATGCGCTCCTGAAGGTGAAGGAGGAGGGGCCCGCGCGAAAGCTCGTCGGCTTCGTCGTCGAGGGGCGCGGGCTGCCCCGGCACGGCTACCCCATCCTCGACGCCGAAGGCGCGGAGATCGGCGTCGTCACAAGCGGCACGCAATCGCCCGTCCTCGGCACGGGCGTCGGCCTCGGATACGTCCCGAACGATCCCGCCTTCACCCGTCCCGGCACGCGCCTGGCGATGGCCGTGCGAAACCGCACCCTTCCGGCGACCGTGACGAAACCGCCTTTTCACAAAAAATAGCTCCGGACCCGGAGCAATCTATATCCTCCGGGTGTACCTTTACGCGAGAAGTCAAAACGGGGTCTTCTTTTCCATGCCCCAGTATTGATGCCCCGGGCATACTGTTTATTTTTTCACCCACAATGTGTCGACCGAACCCTTCCTTTCCCGGCATCCGGACGTTCCCGGTTGAACGAAGCGGTTGACGGGATGTGCTGCCCGCCGGTCGCGCTCACCCAGTCTCTTCGAAGCAATACGGAATCATAGTCTTCGAAGCTTATCCTTGAGTTTTCGGAATGAAAATCGAAGTTTTTTTGACGGGACAGACCCTCACCGATGAAGACGTCAGGGGGTATACCGTCGTCGTGATCGACGTGCTTCGCACCAGTTCGACGATAGCCACGGCGCTGAGCAACGGCGCGCGGGCGGTGGTGCCGGTGGCGGACATGGCCGAGGCGGGCAAGATCGCCGCCAATCTCGACCAGGCGAGCTTTCTGATGGGCGGCGAGCGCGGCGGCAAAAAGATCGAGGGGTATCATCTGGGCAACTCCCCCCTCGAATACGACCGGGCGACCGTCGAAGGCAAGACGATCATCCTGAACACGACCAATGGCACGAGCGCGATCCTCCACGCGCGGGAGGCGGAGCACCTCGTCGTGGGCAGTTTCCTGAATGCGGGCCGCGTCGTCGATTTTGCGCGGGAGATGGGGCGGGACGTGGCGCTCGTGTGCGCCGGATGGCGCAACCGTATCTCGCTCGAGGACACGCTCTGCGCCGGTCTGATGCTGCATCGCCTCTGGGAGGGGCGGGAGCCTGCCGCCGTCTCGGACTCGGCGCACATTGCCTTCACCCTCTTCCAGAACGACGGCGGCAACCTCCACGAAGCCATCGAGCATTGCAATCACGCCCAGCGTCTCTCGGAGATCGGCTTGCACGCCGACCTCAACTATTGCACCCGCGTGGACGCATTGCCCGTCCTCCCCTGCTTCGACGACAGCCGCCTCGTGCTCTATCCCCCTCCCGGCCAGGACCGGCCCGGCTCGACCCGGCCCACACCTGTCGAGCGGGCGACTCCAAACGCCGCCTGAATCGAACGGGCGCCGGATCGCCTCACCCGCCTCCCTCCGGCGCCTGAGGGTTCTCCCGCAAAAATCTGGATTCACCGCCTGTGCTGTCGTAGTTTAAAGCATGGCTAAAACGGCGCGTAAAAAGAAGAAAGGGCACGCCTCCGGCAAGCAGCCCCGGCCGGCGCTCGTGTCGCCGCAACGAAAGAAGGAAGTACTGGGCCTGATCTTGATGGTGCTGGCGCTTCTGCTCACGCTCGCGGTCGTCACCTACAGCCCGGCGGACGATGCCGTGGCGCGACAGTTCTCGCTCGACGCGCTCCTCAATCCCGGCGACAACCGGGCCGAGAACGCGCTCGGACTCATCGGCGCGGCCATCGCCCGGCTCCTCGTGCCGCGCGCGATCGGCTATTCGGCACTCATCTTCCCCGCCCTCCTTTTCGCGTGGGGGTACGTCTTCTTCCGCAACCGCACGCCGGTCTACCTTCCGCTGCTGACGATCCTCCTCAGCGTGAGCGCCTTCATCCTCTCGGCCCTCTTCGGCTGGTTCGGCCTGACGTTGGAAGTGGACCTGCTGAACTGGAGCGGGGCCTGGGGCCTCGGCGCAGCAGGGTGGATGCAACGCCTCTTCGGCGCCGCCGGCTCGCTCATCCTGACGCTCCTCACACTCGTCGTGACCGTCCTCCTGGTGGTCGACCACGACATCCAGCGCTCGATCGACCGGGTCGAGGAGTTTGTCAAGACCTCGCGGGAGCGTCTGAAAACGTGGCGGGACGGCAAGCGCGGACAGCGCGCCGAACGACGAGCCGAGCGGCAACGCGTGCTCGAAGAACGCCGCGCCGAACGGGCACGCGCCGAAGCGGAGCGCGCCCGGAAGAAACCGGCCGAGCCCTCCCGACAGGCAAAATCTCCCCGACAGGCCGAGCCCTCCCGACCGACTCGATCGGCAAGCCGTACGCCGGAACGGCCCGTCCTGCCCACCGCATCCCCCCGAGCCCCCATCCCGGAGCCCGTGACGCCGGAGCCCGAGGCGCGGTCCGCCCCGCCGCCCCGGCCCCCCGCGCCCGCCGAACCTGCCGAGCCGCCGCAACTCGAACTGAAGGTGCGCGCCCGCATCGAGGAAGAGAAAACCGACGCGCTCGACGTCAAGGTCGACGCCGCGCTCGAAGAAGCGCCCTACGAGATGCCGTCGCTCGACCTCCTCGACGACGCTGACGAAAGCGACGTCCGGATCGACTATGACGAGCTCGAAGGGAACAAGCAGATTCTCCTCGACAAGCTTGCCACGTACAACATCGAGATCACCGACATCAACGCCATCGTCGGCCCCACGGTGACGTTGTACGAACTCACGCCCGCTTCCGGCGTCAAGATCAGCCGCATCACGGCGCTCGAAGACGACCTCGCCATGGCGATGGCCGCGCGCGGCATTCGCATGATCGCCCCCATCCCCGGCAAGACGGCCATCGGCGTCGAAATCCCGAACCATCGCCGCGAGCTCGTCCGCATCCGCGACGTCATCGGCACCGCCCGTTTCCGAGACACCGACTACGAACTTCCCCTCATCATCGGCAAGACCATCGAGGGTGAGGTCTACATTCAGGACCTCACGAAGATGCCGCACGTGCTCATCGCCGGAGCGACGGGCTCGGGCAAGTCGGTGGGGGTCAATGCCTTCATCACGGGATTGCTCTACGCCTGTCCGCCGTCGATGCTCAAGTTCGTGATGATCGATCCGAAAAAGATCGAGCTTCAGCCGTACGCCCGCATCATGGACCACTTCGCCGCGATGCCGCCCGGCGTGGACGAACCGATCATCACCGATTTCTCGCAGGCGCTGAGCACGCTCAAGAGCTGTGAGAAAGAGATGGAATTGCGGTACGACCATCTCTCGAAAGCACGCGTGCGCAGCCTTGCCGAATACAACAAACGCCTCCGGGAGGGCCGCCTGTCTTCCGAGGACGGCCATCGCCCGCTCCCGTACATCGTCGTGGTCGTGGATGAACTGGCCGACCTCATGATGACGGCAGGGAAAGACATCGAGGGACCGATTGCCCGCCTCGCACAGATGGCCCGCGCCGTGGGCATCCACCTCATCCTTGCCACCCAACGCCCGTCGGTGGACGTGATCACGGGGCTGATCAAGGCCAACTTCCCCGCGCGCATCGCCTTCAAGGTGGCCACGAAGATCGACTCGCGCACCATTATCGACCGGAACGGAGCAGAAGGGCTGGTCGGGAACGGCGACTTGCTCTTCATGCTCGGCAGCCGCCTGATGCGCCTCCAGGGGCCGTTCGTCTCGATGGAAGAAGTGGACCGGCTGACCCATTTCATCGGCGAACAGCCCGGCAGCGGGCCCTACCTCCTTCCCGACCTCGAAGAGAGTCCCGAAGCCCCGGGCATGACGACCAGCGCCGAAGAGCGCGATGAGCTTTTCGACGAGGCGGCGCGCATCATCGTGCGGAGCGGGCAGGGCTCGGTCTCGCTGCTCCAGCGGAAGCTCTCCGTCGGGTACTCCCGGGCCGCCCGCATCGTGGATCAACTCGAAGACGCGGGCATCGTGGGGCCGTTCGAAGGCTCGAAAGCCCGGCAGGTCCTCGTAGACGATGAGTTTCAACTCGACGAGTTGCTCAAGTCAAAGCCCTGATCCAGATACCCGGAGACGGGCCGTTGCCCCCCAACCAACCGGCTCTTTCCGATGACCGACTGTCCTTTTTGCGCCATTATCGCGGGACGGCTCCCGGCCAGCATCGTACACCGGGACGACGTGTGCACCGCTTTCCTGGACATCCGCCCCGTCAATCCCGGCCACACGCTCGTCGTGCCGAACGCGCACGCGGCGCACCTCGCCGACGTGCCGCCGGAGACGGGCGGTCCGCTCTTTCGCACGGCGCAGCGTGTCGCCGCCGCGCTCCGGACCTCGGGCGTGCGCTGTGAAGGCGTCAACTTCTGGCTGGCCGACGGCGAAGCGGCCGGGCAGGAGGTGATGCACGTACACCTCCACGTCGTCCCCCGTTACCGGGGCGACGGCTTCGGGATCAGACCCGGCCCCACCTATGGCCACACGCCTTCCCGCGAAACACTCGATGCCCTCGCCGAACGCATCCGCGCCGGGCTCGGGTAAACCACCCGGGCATCTCTTCACCTAAACTTGGCGCTTCTGTCCGCATGACGTTCCCCGGCCTTCGGCAAGATCCCGTACTTTTCCGGCCGAACGTTTCGATGAACAATCCCTCCCGAACATGCCAGGCTCCCCCGACGCTTTCCCCACCATCGGCATCCTCGGCGGCGGTCAGCTGGGCCGCATGACGGCGATGGCCGCGATCCGCCTCGGGATGCGCGTGCGTTTCCTCGCCCCGAAGCCCGCCGGCCCCATGGAAGGGCTCGGAGAAACGATCGTCGCCGACTGGACCGACCCGGAGGTGTTGCTCGACTTTGCCGCCCCGTGCGACGTGGTCACCGTCGAGAGCGAATGGGCGCCCGCCGAGCGCATCCCTCCGCTCGCGCTCGAAGAGGTAGGCGTCTGGCCCGACCCGGCTACGCTCCACGTCATCCGCGACAAGGGGCTCCAGAAAGCCACCCTCTCCGAGGCCGGGTTGCCCGTGCCGGACTTCGCCCTCTGCGCCACCCGCGACGACGCCTTCGAGGCCGCCGAGCGTTTCGGTTATCCCGTCGTGCTCAAACGGTTTCGCGGCTCCTATGACGGCTACGGTAACGCCACGGCCGCCAACGCCGAGGAGCTGTCCGCCGGATGGGAACGTCTCGCCGAAGACGACGGCCTGCTCGTCGAGGCGTGGGCCCCTTTCGTGCGCGAGCTTGCCGTGCTCGTGGCGCGTCGCCCCGACGGTGAACACGTGACCTATCCGGTGACGTTCACCGAACAAAGGGATCACCGATGCCATGCCGTAGTCGTGCCGGCGGGCATCGAGGAGGCGGTGGCCGAGCGGGCGCGGCGCGTGGCCCTCCGCGCCGTGGAGACGGTCGGCGGTGTGGGGATCACGGCGGTCGAGCTGTTCGAGATGCCGGACGGACGCGTGCTCATCAACGAGCTGGCTCCCCGCCCGCACAATACGGGGCATTACACCATCGAGGCGTGCCACACGTCGCAGTTCGAGAACCACGTGCGGGCCGTCCTCGGCTGGCCGCTCGGCGATCCGTCGCTCCGCGTGCCGGCAGCGGCGATGATCAACGTGATCGGGCGGCGCACCGGCGAGGCGACTCCCCGCGGGCTGACCGAAGCGCTCGCCGTCCCCGGCGTCTCGGTGCATCTGTACGGCAAACGCGAGGTGCGTCCGGGTCGGAAGATGGGGCACGTCACCGCCACGGGCACGAACGCCGTCGAGACTCGTTTCCGCGCCGAGCGCGCCGCCGAACTCATCCACCTTTGATCCGAAGGAGCCATGACCCATTCCCCCACTCCCCTCGTTGGCCTTGCGATGGGCAGCGAATCCGACTGGCCCGTCATGAAGGAGGCGGCGGCCGTTTTGAAGATCTTCGGCGTGCCTTTCGAGGTGCGCGTGCTCTCGGCTCACCGGACGCCCGCGATCATGCAGGCTTATGCCGAGGCGGCGCACGAGCGGGGGCTCCGGGTGCTCATCGGCGGCGCCGGCGGCGCGGCGCACCTGCCCGGCATGCTTGCCGCAAGCACCCCGCTGCCGGTCATCGGCGTGCCCGTACCCACGCGCAACCTGAAAGGGATGGACTCGCTCCTGTCGGTCGTTCAGATGCCGGGCGGCGTCCCCGTCGCGACGGTCGCCATCGGCGGGGCCAAGAACGCGGGGCTGCTCGCCGTTCAGATCCTCGCCGTCGCCGACCCCGCCCTCCGGGCCGAAGTGATCCGGTACAAGGCCGCGCTCATCGAGCAAGTGACCGGCATGGACGACCGCGTGCGCGCGATGGCCGATGAACTCTGAGCGCCGGGGCGCTCGACGTTTGCGCATGGGAACGGACAGGCGCGCGAACGCCAGGGCTCATTCGAGATACAGATCCTCCTCCCGCACCACGTCTTTGCCGGCGTTGAGGTCGCGCACCTTCAGGCGGAGCGTGTACAGACGGTCCGGGAGCTGATTGGCGGCGTCGAGGATGAGATACCGGCCTTCGTCCGACGACGTGCCCTCCCCGGGAAGACTCACCGACACGCCTTTCTTACCGCCGCCGAAGATCCCCTTCACCAGTTTCCCGATTCCCTTCGCATCATCCTTCGGGACCAGAACCGCTTCGATCTCGTAGTTCGTCCTCCCTTCCGCATCCCGGCGAAGGTTGTAGATTTCGAAATACAGATAGATGGGTTGTTCGTGTGAGAACACGCTCCACGGGGCGGGCTGGATCGTCAGGCCGTCGCGCACGAACTCTGCCGCCGTGTGCGGCTTGCCGTCCTCCGATTCCTCGATGCGATAGGCCAGCAAAAGATCGCTGAGCGCCAGATCCCCGGTCGAGAAATCCGGGACGGTTACCTTTCGGCGTTGCACGGCCACCGTCCCGCCGCTGGCCGTCTCGAACTCCACCGAGACCTCATGCTCGCCCGGCGGCGCTTGAAGCCGCTGGGAATCGACCCAGAGGCTCGTCTCCGAAAAGTCGACGATCTGATCCGTGCGCAGGCCATAGATCGTGCGGCGTCGTTCGGCGAGCATGTCTCGGTTCTCGCTCACGAGAAACGTCCCCGTGTTCGCCGTGATCTTGATCACCTCCTCATTCCGGTCATAGCCGTTGATCGGGATGCCGAAGTTGACGTAGAGATCCGTCTTGCCGTCCTCGCCCTTGAAGGACGAGACGAGGTACGGGATCTCCACGACACGGCCCGGAGGTTTGAACTCGAAGCGCTCGGGCGTGCGGCGGAAGGTCTCCCGCGCGATGATCGTATAGTCGTTGAGCGAAGCGATGGTGCCTCCGGCGATCTCCGACGCCTTCGGGCTGTAGAGACGAAACTCACCGTTCCGGAACGGATCCTCGAAAACGAACCGGAAGTCTCCGTAGTCCCAGATGTTGAGCGTATTGGCCTCCTCGGCGATGTCGAAATCGCTCTCGAACTTGCCGAGGAGCCGCGTGGGTACGTTCTGAGCGTCGCTGTTGGGGTCGGCCGCCAGCACGGCGTCGGGATCCGGGGCCGTGGCGGCGATCGGGTCGAACCCCCGCTGTGAGGATCGCCCCTGGTGCGGCATGATGGTAACCTCCACGTTCGGGGGCCCATACCGCACGAGGATGTGGCCGCGCTCGGTGTCCCAACCATGCAGGTTCAGTTTCGGCGAGCCGTAGAGCAGATCTGCGTACGTGAGACGGGCATAGTGCTCCAGCTTCCGTTCGTTGTACGGCGTAAGATACCGCGGATCCTTGCTCGTCCAGAAGCGAGAGGCGTACGTGACGGGGTCTTCCCTGTACCGCTTCCGCTCGTCTTCCGGAAGAATCTCGTCGAGTCTGGTATAGGCGTCGGCCTCCTCGGGCGTCATGTATTTGAAGGCTGTCTCGAAGGCTTTGACTGCCGCCCGCAGATTGCCCACCCGATAATGCGCCAGCCCGAGATACGTCCACAGCCCGGGATCCTCGGGAAAATAGACGTACATCTGCTGAAGCATCTCAAGAGCGGCTTCATACTCCCCTTTCAATGCAAAAATGCGCATCATGTCGTCATACACCACGCGTTTGCGCGGATCGCTTTCGAGCGCTTTGCGAAGGTGCCCGATGGCCCGGTCATAGGCTTTTTGCGCGCGCGCGCTCAGGTCCTGCACCGGCACCCCTTGGTCTCGAAGCGCCTCGACGTCAAATTCGTCGGCGAGGAACACGAGGTTGGGATTATCGATGAGGCCCAGCGGTTCTTGCCCGCTCTCGACGATGTCGAGCTGGCTGCCGCCGGAGGTAGGATCGAACTGAACGACCTCGGACTGAAAGCCCAGCAGGGGATCACTGCCGAAGGGGTCCTTGCCGCTATAATGCCTGAAAACGTAGGTCGGATACATGAACGCATTGCGGTACCGCCAGAAGTCGGCGATGTACGCCCGGCCGAGTTCCTCGTGTGCAAACGCATTGGTCGAGTCGAGCTTGAGGATCTGTATGGCCAGTTTCCGGCGCTTCTCTTCCCGAATCTTATCGACGATGAAGTTCCACGAGTCCACGCGCAACTGTTCGAGGCGGGCCACCATGTATTTCACGTTGTCCGGCTCGATCTTCAGCGCCTCGTCGAGCAGTTTGCCGGCTTTTTTGACGTCTCGGAGGGGGGTCTCGAAGTACACACGGGCCAGCAGGAAATAGGCCTCGGCATTCTGCGGATCGGCTTCTATGGCCTGCTCGAGCGCCTCGGCGGCCTCGGCGTAATGCCCCTCCCGGAAGGCCAGGATGCCCGTCTCCATCGGGTCGGCGTCCTGCGCCCACGCCGTCGGCTGCGTCATCCATAACCCGACCGGGACGAGGATGATCATCAACAGGCGTCGCATCAGGTAATCGATCTCGTTCATTCGCTCGGATCTCCGGCTATTCTCACGTTGGATGGGTCTCAGGGTAGGCATTTCGTCTCAACGGCAAAAGGCAAAACATCTCCCCGCCTCCCACGGGTCCAATCCGGTCCTCACCGTCACGCGCTCCGCCCCCGAAGGGCTGCCCGAAAACGCTGCGAAGGACTTCTCTCCGGGCCGGACGCAGATAGTACGCCGCCTTTGAGCGCATGGTTCACGCCCGACGGGTCTGCCTCCCTTTTCACGGGATCCTGCTTCCGCTAGCGATTGAGCACCGTAAAACCGGCTTTCTTGATCACGTCGTCAGCGGGGAGGATGTCGAGGGCGAGCGGATAGCCGGCGCCCACGAAGCCGAGACCCCGCTCGACGTTTGAAAAGAGACCGGGCGCGGCGAGCACCTCGGGATCGAACGCGCCTCCGGGAGGGCTCCACTCACGGTTGACGATCATCACGCGCAAGGTGAGTTCGAGAAGGGCGGGAGCCGTGACGAAGAGGTTTCGCGCGAAATAGGCTTCCCGGATGACGTCCCGGTCGCCGGAGAGATCGACCGGGATGCGCCATCCATCGCTTTCCAGAAGGACACGGTCGTCATACGAGATGACGGTTTCGAGCCGGTCCACGGCGAGGGTGTCGTTGAGGGCTTTGCCGGTGTAATAGACCACCTCCACGCGGAGCAGGCGCGGAGCCTCCGGCGACACACGCACGGGCAGGGTCACGTCCTGAAAGTCGATCTCAGGCGCGCGGACTTCGGGGGTCACCTCGGGGGGCGTCTGCACCTCCGCCACGGAGACCGCCCCATCCGAGCGCGCGGCTTCGAGGCGATAGGTGCGCGCAAAGTCGGCCCGGAACGGCGACCAGTATACGTGTCCGAACGAGCCGTCGAGGAACTGCACCACGGAATCCCGCCATACCCTCTGCGATCCCGTCTCGAGTTCCGTCGAGGTCACCACGGCGTCGAGGGCATCGGGGCCGGAGGTGACGAGCAGCCCTTCCACGGGGAAAACGCGCACGGCCTGCGTGTCGGCGAGCGGGTTGAAGAAACCGAAGAGCGAGAACGCCGCGTCGGACCCCGACACCGCATCGACGGACGTCTCGCATCCGGTCCACAATCCGGCGCCCATCACGAGCGCGGCGACGATCCAGGCGCGTCGTGGTCTCATCGGAAAACCATTTTTACCCCGAAAGACGGGAGGAACGGAAGCTGATCGACGCGCTGAAGGGTGAACACGTCGAGGTAAAAGAGGTTGCGCCGGTCGTACACATTGATCGCCCCGGCCTGAAGCGTCAGACGAGCCGAGGGAAGCTCGAACGTCCGGGCGACGGATACGTCGAGGCGGTGATACGTCGGCAGGATGCCTTTGAAGGGCCGGTCGAAGATGACGCGGCGGCTGCCCGGCTCCTCGAAGACGTTCACGGGACCGTCGAGGAGGACGAAGCCGTCGAAGCCGAAGGCTTGATTGAACGGCAGCCCGGAGCCGAACTGCCACCGCGCGCTCACCTCGAAGCCGCGCACCTGCGTGCTCGCCAGCACGTTGACCTGATGCCGGCGATCGTGCGGCGGGCGGTACTTCAGCGTCTCCGTGCCGAACCAGAGCAGCAGCGACCGCTGTTTCGCTTCGTATTCGACGGACGAGAGCCCGTACGTGACGAAGCCGTAGAAACGGGGCCACCGGAACTCGACGCGGAGGTCGAGCCCGCGCGCCGTGCCCTCGGCGGGCTGAAGCCGCGTGGTGAAGCGGGGGAACGGCGTCCATTCCGGGACCGAGAGGTTTTTCAGATCCTTGAAAAACCCTTCGAGGCTTACCTCCAACCACGGCGCGGGTTGGACCCGGTACCCGAGCAGGACGTGCACGGCGCGAGGGACCCCTCCGAAGGGAGTCGCCGTCCAAGCGGTGAATACGCTCGCAGCGTCGCGACGATCGTTCAGCCCCACGATGCCCTGATGGTAGACGCCGAGGGCGCCGCTCACCTCGTGCCGGCCGCGCGTCCACACGATCCGCACGCGGGGTTCGAGGAACGCGCGCCTCTTGCTCGGAAAGGCATGCACGCGAAAACCCGGTCGCACGCGGACCGCGGGGGTGAGCGCAAGGTCCGGCTCAAAGTAGACCCCCACCTCCGTCTCGAAGCGGGTGTCGAGGGCGAGCAACTGAAAGAGGCCGTTCAGTTCGCTGTCGAGCTTTGTGGTCCGGGCAAAGACGCCCCAGTGAAACTCCGATTGGCCGGCGAAATACGTGATGTGCCCTTCGCCGCCGAAGTGGCCGATCTCCGAGCGTCGCTCCGGCCCCTGGCCTGCGCCGAGCGTCGAGGTCAGCCGCGCCCCATTGACGAGGAACTCGGCGAGGATCGGCAGCCGGTCCGGGAGGATGAGGTATCGGACGCCGTAGGCCTCGTTGTCCCACCGGATCTCCTCGTCGGGCCGCCCGCTGATGCTCGCGCCTACGAGCCCGGTATCGAACGAGCGGAGCGCGGTCACCGAGAGCTGATTATTCCGGTTGAGGAGGAGGTGAATCTTCCCGAAGAGGTCCCCGAAACGGAACGGGAGCGGCTGTGCGACGAGACGCTCGCCCGCCTCTCTGACGACGGAAAGCCGCCCCGAGAGCATCACCGAGATGCGATCTTTCCAGAGCGGTCCTTCGACCCGGAGGCCGCTGACGAACGGCGCGAGCGAGACCACGCCCTCGAAGCGGCGCTTGTTGCCGTTGCGCGTGGCCACGTCGATGACCGACGAGAGCCGCCCGCCGAAACGCGCGCCGAAGCCCCCCGCGTAGACGTCCACCTGACTGAGCACGTCGGAGGGAAAGGCGGAGAAGAAGCCGAGGATGTGGAACGGCTGATAGACCTGAATGCCGTCGAGGAGGATGAGGTTGTGCCACGGTTCGCCGCCGCGGACGAAGAGCTGCCCGCCCCGGTCGCCGAGGCTGACCATGCCGGGGAGCGTGGTGAGGTACGCCGCGAGGTCGCCGGAGACGTCGGGCGTCGGGATGCGGTCGATGTCGCGGGGGCGGATGATCTGTTGCCCGGCGGTGACGCGCGCCGCGCCGCCCTCCCGTTCCGTCTCGACGATCACCTCTTCGAGACCCACTTCGGCGGGGGTGAGCGCAAAGTTGAGCGCCCGGACCTCCCCTTTCGCGAGCGCGAGCGCCGTCTCGAAGGGTTCGAACCCGATGAAGGTGGCGCGGAGCGTATACGTTCCCGCCGGGATGCGGGAAAGGACGAAGAAGCCGTCCTTGTCCGTGGCCGTTCCGGCGATGAAAGCGCTGTCCGCTTCGAGCACCACATTGACGCCTTGCATCGCCTGGCCGTCGCTCACATCGGTGACGAAGCCCCGGACGGCAGCCGTCTGCGCCCATCCGCCGGAGGCCATGCCCGTGAGCACCACCCCGAGCAGCATGCCGAGCCCTCGTATCCGTACGTTCAAGCCGCCCTCTCATTCATGAAAAAAAACGCTCATTCGAGCCGGAGCGCCCGCCGGGCTTCGGCCGTCGTGCCCCGCACGAGGTCTTTCACCCGGACGGCAAGCACATACGCCCCGGGATTCTCCGATGATGCGTCGAGGATGAGATATTGCCCTTCGTCGACCGACGCCCCCCGGCCCTCGAACCGCGCCGAGACGCCCGTCGCACGTTCGCCGCCGAAGGCTTTCCGGATGAGCTTTTCGAGCCCCTTCGCATCGTCGCCCTTGACGAGCACTGCCTCCACCTCATACCGCGTCTGCCCTGAGGCGTCGCGGGCGAGATTGTACATCTCGAAGTAAAAATAGATCGGCTCTTCCCGGTGAAAGACGCCCCACGGCGCGGGCAGCACGGCGAGATCGCGTCGGTGGATCCATCCCGGCGGCGGCGCGTCGGCTTCCGTCTCTTCCACGCCATAGGCCAGCATCACGTCGCTCAGCCGAAGCCGGTCCTTCGGAAAGGCCGTCAGGGCAATGCGGGTCCGTTCAAATCCTTCCACGGTGTCCGCCGCCAGGGGCGCGAACTCGACCGAAAGCACATACTTCCCTCCGGGCACGTGGAGCGTGTGCGTGTCGATCCGGTACGTCGCCTCCGCGAACGCGGCCACCGGCCCTTGCCCCGGAGCGAGCGTCCGGCGATGCTCCGCCGCAAGGCCGTCGTTCCCCTTCACGAGAAACGCCCCGGTGCGCACCGCCGCCTCCGGCGACAGCGGCACGCCATACGCGACGTACAGGTCCGTCACGCCGTCCTTCCCCTTGAACGCACTCGCCCGGTAAGGAAACGTCACGCGATGGTCCGTATCGAAGTCGAAGCGCTCCGGCGTCTTCCGAAAGGTCTCGGGTCCGAGAATCGCGAAGTCGTTCTCCCAGACTCCGCGCGGCGGGCGGAACCCTTCAAAGTCAGAAGCGGAAGGGGAATAAAAATAGAATCTTCCGGCCTTGGCGAGATCCATAAACTTGAAGTGGAAGTCGCCATAGTGGAAGACCATGTACCGGTCGGCTCGGGTGGTGTATTGCGCCTCGGCGGGGGGCTCGCCATACCGGACGACGACCTGCCCCGGCTCGGTCTCCCATCCCCGCTTCCCCTCCTCCATGGCTCCGAACCGGAGGTCGGCATAGACGAGGCGGGCGTCGTGCTCGAGAAGGCGTTCGTTCAGCGGCGTGAGGAAACGCGGGTCCCGGCTCTCCCAGAAACTGCGTGCGATGCCGGACGAATCCGCATCATACCGGACCTGTTCGACGAGGGGGAGGAAATATGCCACGTCCTCGAAGGCGCGCCGCTGACGGGCGGGCATGAGAGCGATGCCGCGCGCAAAACTTTTGGCCGCCCCTTCGAAATCCCCGGTTCGAACCTGAAAATACCCGCGATACAGCCACGTGTCGGCGGCATCGGGAAAGTGGACGCGCATCGTGTCGAGGACGGGGAAAGCGTCGGTGTACGCGCCGCGGAGCGCATAGGCGCGCATGAGGAGCGTGTATACGTCGCGCCACGCGGGAGCGGCGGCGAGCGCGCGCCTCAGGTGGGCGACGGCGTCGTCATAGGCGGCGAGGGCGGCGCCGTGCCGGGAGGTCGTCGGGATCTCAAAGCCCGAACCCAGTTCGTCGATGAAGACGACGGAAGCCTCCCCCTCCGTTTCCACGAGCCGTGCTTCGAGCAGAAAAGCCGCGTCGGTCATCGCCGCCTCTTCGAGCGAAAGGAGCGCCGTCCGGCGGCTCACGCTGCCGAAGTCGACCGCGTGGAAATTCTCCCGAAAGCCCTCGAAGGCCCATGCGCCAAGAACGAAGTGCGCCACGGCATTGTCGGGATCGCGTTCAAGGATCCGGTCCGCGAGATCGATGCGTTTCTTCGCCTGATAAAGCGGAAGGAAGGAAGAGCCGTGGAAATATTTCCGCCAGAGTTCGACTTCGAGATAGCGGAGGTTGTCGGGGTCGCGCTCGAGGGCCTTTTTGATGTCGTCTCCGGCTCGTCCCGGATCGAGGAGCGGTGTTTCGAGGAAAATGCGGGCAAGGTAGTAATAGGCGTCGGCAAACGCGGGGTCGTCGCGGACGACCGTTTCGAGCGCCTCGACGGCGTCGGCATACCGCCCCTCCTCGAACGCCTCCACGCCGCGCGCGAACCATGCGGCGCTCCCCTGCCCCGCCGCCGCTAAGGGCCACATGAACGCCGAAAGGAGGATGCCGATGAAGGTCTTGACGGTCACGGTCTTGTCGGCGCTCGGCCCATTATTCCACAATAGCCTCGTGCGTGCGCACGCATGCGGGAGCACGTTCACACACGTCAACGAGGCTTCCAGGGGTCAAACATCGCGCCTCGAACGATCGTATGCCAGGGCCAAAATAAAGGCACGATGCGCCAGAGCTTATACGTTCCAGACCTTTCCCGCCTGACCCGGTTCCCGGACCCTCCTCCGGCGGGCGTCTCGACCGTGAAAAGCGGCCGGAGCGTCCTGTGGGAAAGGGCGACTGTACGGATCGGGCGACACCCCTTCCCGGCGTCCGGGTCATTCGGCGAGACCGCCCCGTCTCGCCCGTTCCAGGCGGCGGCGCGTATCACGCTCGGCGATGTCGGCGCGCTTGTCGTAGAGTTTTTTCCCGCGCGCGAGCCCGATCTCCACTTTGGCGACCCCGTTCCGGAAATACAGTTTGAGCGGGACGATCGTATACCCTTTCTGCCGCGCCGCCTTCGCCCAGCGGTCGATCTCGCGGCGGTGAAGGAGGAGTTTTCGCTTGCGCGTGGGGTCGTGGTTGACGTGGTGGCTGTGGCGATAGGGAGCGATGTGCGCCTGATACAGATACATCTCGCCGTCTTCCACCGCGCAGAACGCATCCTGGAGGTTGGCGCGCCCTTCGCGGAGCGCCTTCACCTCGGTTCCGGTCAGCGCGAGCCCCGCTTCGAGGGTATCCTCGATGGCGTACTCATGACGCGCCTTCCGGTTGGTCGTGATGACTTTGATGCCTTCTGCCATGGGTTTTTGGCGTGGAAATGAAGTCAGAGCAGTGGACGGTGCTCGTCTTCCTCATCGTCGGCGATGGCAATGAGGGGCAGCAGAGGGGTCTCCTCCGTCACGCCGTAGAAATACAGATAGTCGCCGAATTTGGTCAGGCTTGCCAGCGCGAGGTCGTCGAGGCGGACGCGGAGGTTTTCGAGGTAGAACGAATGGAGTTCGGGATACGTCTCCCGGGTCTGCAGCCAGAGATCGCGTTGTTCGTCCGAGGCGGCGACGGCGTCGCGGAGGATGCGGGCGAAGGGTTCGTCGGCCTCCCCCTTCCGCGTGGCGAAAAGCCCCCAGACCATCGGGTAGTTGGTGAGTTCGTACCATTCCTGCCCCAGGTCCATCGCGTAGCGGGGCGTCTGCAGCCCCGGCGCATCCACGCCGATGATGAGGGCGGCGTCCTCTCCGGCGGCGAGCATCTCCTTCAAGGCGGGCGTTTCGTACGGCTTGAGCACAGGCTCGGCGCCGTAGTGCTCGCTCAGGATGATGCGCGCCACGAGCGCTTCCTGGGCATAACGTGGATCGACGGCAAGCGTGCGAATGGGGCGGTCGAGCTTTTCCCGAGTGACGAGGCGGGCGAAGGGATAGTCCCACGTCGAGAGGGCGACGGCGGGCAACGCATCGAAGGCCTCGGTGTCCCGGAGCACGCTGAGCGCAGGCACGAGCGCCACGTCGGCGAGCCCCGCCCGGAGCCACCGTTCACATTCGGCCCGGCTGCCGCGCACGATCTCGACGTCCGACGGCGCCGCACCGGACAGAAAACCCGAGACGAGAAACTCGGCGGTCGGTTCGTTCCAGATGGCCAGTCGCATAGCGGTATGCTGCCTGAGGATGGAGAGACGGCTCGATCCGATGGGTCGGGCCGAGAGCCGCCTTTCATCATGGACCCATACGCCCAAAAACCGCCGGTCTGCGCGCACAGCCGGCGGTTTCGGGAAAGCTTGAAGAGCCGTGGTGCGCCCGGAGGCGTTTACCGGCGGCGTTCGCGGATACGGGCGGATTTCCCCCGGCGCTCGCGCAGATAATACAGCTTCGCCCGGCGAACGCGTCCGTAACGCACAACCTCGATCTTCGCGACTTTCGGCGAAAACACGGGGAAGATCCGCTCGACGCCCACACCGTTCGAGACTTTTCGCACCGTGAAGGTGCGCCGCGCCCCGGAACCCTTGAACGCGATGACGACGCCCTGAAACTGCTGAATCCGTTCCTTCTCGCCCTCGACGACGCGAACGTGAACGTTGACGGTATCGCCGGCGGCGAACTCGGGCACATCGTCTTTGAGCTGGGTCGCCTCAACCAGGTTAATGTAATCGGTAGCCATGGCGCGCCTCCTTTATCGTAAGCTGAATGAGCTTTTTTCGGTTAACGGAATACGGTTCACTGCGGACAGCGAAGGTTTGAAACAGGTAAGCGCCGAGCGACCTCACTCGTCTCCGAGGAGGTCGGGGCGGCGTTCTCGTGTTTTATGCAAGCGTTCGGCTTCGCGCCAGGCCGCCACCTTCTTGTGATCGCCGGAGCGAAGCACGTCGGGCACGCTCATGCCGCGAAACGTGGCGGGCCGGGTGTATGCCGGCGCGTCGAGCAGCCCGTCCTGGAACGAGTCGGACAGCGCCGAGGTCGCGTCCCCGAGCACCCCGGGGATCAGCCGGACGAGCGCATCGACGACGACGAGGGCCGGCAGCTCTCCGCCGCTGAGCACATAGTCGCCGATGGACAGCTCCCGCGTGACGAGCACATCCCGCACCCGCTGATCGACGCCTTTGTAGTGTCCGGCCAGCAGCACCACGTGTTGCTTCATGGAAAGCTCGTTGGCGATGCGCTGGTCGAACCGTTCGCCGTCGGGCGTGAGGTAGACGACCTCGTCGACGGCGCCCCCTTCGGCTTCGGCCTCGGCCTTTAACGCTTCAATACATGCAAAGATCGGTTCCGGCTTGAGCACCATCCCGGCGCCCCCCCCGAAGGGGTAATCATCGAGCGTTCGGTGCTTGTCGGTCGCGTAGCGCCGGAGGTCGTGGACGCGGACGTCCACCAGCCCCTTTTGCCGGGCGCGCCGGAGGATGCTGTGCTCCAGGGGCCCGGCAACGATCTCCGGCAACGCGGTCACAATGTCAATTCGCATCATCCAAAACGGTCGGGGCGGCGGAGAAAAGAGCGCCATCCCTTGCTGGGCCGGTATCAGTCGAGCAGCCCCTCGATGGGACGAATCACGACGCAACCGGCGTCAAAGTCTACGTCGACGAGAAAGGGGGCGACGGCGGGGACCATCGCCTCCGCTCCTCCTTTACGCTCCAGTAGCAAAATGTTTTGGGCCGGCATCTCCAGCACGTCTTTGACGCGCCCGAGCACCTTGCCCGCTTCGTCCTTCACCGCGAGCCCGACGAGATCGTCGAAAAAGAACTCACCCTCCGCAAGCGGCGGCAGGTCTTCTGCTCGTGCGAAGACGCCTGTCTTTCGCAGCGCTTCGGCGGCGTCCCTCGTCTCGACACCTTCGAGCTTGAGCACGACCATCGTGCCGCGCCGCGTCTGCTGGAAACGCACGGCTTCGACGGTCTGCGGCTGTGCGCGCGCGGAGTCGGTTCCGAGAAAGACCGTGGCAAGCCCACGAAAACGTCCGGGGTCGTCTGTCTCGGGCCAGACCTTCACTTCGCCGCGCACGCCGTGCGCCCGAAAGATCTTCCCCATCAGCAACAGGCTTCCCTTTTCCAAAGCGATTACGGATTCCGGGCGCGGACGGCCTTCGCCTCCCGGCAAACGACCACCCCAACCCATCCTCTATTCTTCCTTTTTCTCTTCGGCCTTGGCTTCCGGCTCGGCTTTGGCTTCCGGCTCGGCTTTGACTTCCGGCTCGGCTTTGGCTTCCGGCTCGGCCTTGGCTTCCGGCTCGGCCTTGGCTTCCGGCTCGGCCTTGGCTTCCGGCTCGGCCTTGGCTTCCGGCTCGGCTTTGGCTTCCGGCTCGGCCTTGGCTTCCACCGGAGGAGCGTCGACCTCAGCCTGTGCCACGTTGGCGGCTTCCTGGGCGGCCTTCGCTTCGGCGGCAGCTCGGGCGCGTTCCTCGGCGGCCTTCCGCTGAGCCGCCTCTGCTTCCGCCTTGGCTTTGGCCTCTGCTTCGGCGCGCTTCCGGGCCTCCTCGGCCTCCCGCTCGGCGGCAGCCTTGCGCTCGGCCTCAAGGGCCGCCTCGCGACGGGCGCGGGGCGTCAGCTTGATGGTCTTGAGGTCCTTCTCGGCACGGGTGGCACAGTGAGCCTCCACCTTCGCCCAGATCTCCTCTTCGGGGACCCCTTTGCGTTTCAGGTGAAGCGCCAGCATGAGCCCTTGTCGGCTCAAAAGGCTGCGGACCGTCTCGCTGGGCTGTGCGCCGTTTTCGAGCCAGTACAGCACCCGGTCGCTGCGCAACTGCACGCGGGCAGGCTCGTGCAACGGTTCATACCGCCCGAGGTCCTCAATGAAACGACCGTCGCGGGGACTCCGCGAATCCGCTGCCACCACGGCGTATATCGGGCGCTTTTTGCGGCCCATCCGGCGTAAACGAAGTTTGACTGACACGTCTATCTCTGGTTGGTTGTCTGTAGTTTCTCTTTCGATTTAAGGCTCCGCGCTCACCTGCCGCCCAGCAGCTGCGACAGGTTAACGTTTCGACCTTTGCCCATGAGCTTGGTCATGGTTTTCATCATTTTCTTCATGTCCCGAAACTGCTTCAGCAACTGATTCACGTCCTGCACTTCGAGACCACTCCCGGCGGCGATGCGACGGCGGCGGGAGCCGTTGATGATCTCGGGACGACGACGCTCCTCCGGCGTCATCGCGTTGATCAACGCCTCGATATGCTTGAACGCATCGTCATCGATGTCGAGGTCGCGCACCTGACGTCCGACGCCGGGGATCATGCCGAGCAGATCGCGCATCGACCCCATCTTCTTCAGCTTTTCCAGCTGATCCTTGAAGTCCTCGAGGTTGAACGACTCGGTGCGGATCTTCTTCTGAAGCTTCTCCGCCTGTTTGGCGTCGAACTGTTCTTGCGCCCGCTCCACGAAAGACACCACGTCGCCCATGCCGAGGATGCGCTGGGCCATGCGGTCCGGGTAAAACGGCGTGAGCGCGTCGAGCTTCTCCCCGGTGGAGGCGAACTTGATCGGCTTGCGCACGACCGAGCGGATCGAGAGCGCCGCGCCGCCCCTCGTGTCGCCGTCAAGCTTGGTCAGCACCACGCCGTCGAAGTCGAGGCGCTTATTGAACTCGAGCGCGGTGTTTACCGCATCCTGCCCCGTCATGGCGTCGACGACGAACAGAATCTCGGTCGGCTCGACGGCCTTTTTGATGTCCGCCACCTCCTTCATCATCTTCTCGTCGACGTGGAGACGTCCGGCGGTGTCGATGATGAGGATGTCGCGTGCCTTGCGGCGGGCCTCGGAGAGCGCTTCGCGCGCCACGCGCACGGCGTCCTGCACGATCTTGCCGTCTTCCTCTACGGAGTACACCGGCACGTCGATGGAGGACGCAAGCATCTTGAGCTGATCGACGGCGGCGGGACGGTATACGTCGGCGGCAGCGATCATGGGGGCGCGCCCCTTGCTCTTGAAGTAGTTCGCCAGCTTTCCGCAGAACGTCGTCTTCCCTGAACCCTGCAACCCGGCCACGAGGATCACCGTGGGCGGCCGGGGCGAGAACGTGACGTCGACGTGCGTGTCTCCGAGAAAATGCACCAGTTCGTCATAGACGATCTTGACGAGCTGCTGCCCGGGCGAGACGGACTTGAGCACCTCCTCCCCCAGCGCCTTTTCCTTCACGCGCTCGGTGAAGTCCCGCGCCACCTGATAGTTCACGTCGGCATCGAGCAGCGCGCGCCGAATCTCCCGCATCGACTGCGTGATGTTCAGCTCGTTGATGCGCCCCTGTCCGCTGATGTTCTTCAGGGCGCCTTCAAGTTTTTCGCTAAGACTATCGAACATGAAGGTTGGTCTCGGTCACTGTTTAAAAACGGCCCGACCGCCGCGAATTCGGCAGGCTGGAGCCGTCCTACGTCCGTCTATGCACAGACGAGATAATTTAAAGCATCAGGAAGGCAATTCCAACGTAAACGGGCGCCTCTTGTGCCGCGCGCCTCCTTGCCCGAAGCCCGTTCCCGCCTAATCCTCCGTATTTTCACGGGCGCGTAAAAGGTCGATGGTCTCGACGGCGTGCCGCAGATGCGGGATCACGATGGACCCGCCGACGACGAGCGCCACGTGCATGGCCTCATCGAGTTCTTCATCCGAAAAGCCCGCCGCCACACAGTTGCCGAGGTGATAGTCGATGCAGTCATTGCACCGGAGCACCATCGAGGCGACGAGGCCGAGCAGTTCCTTCGTACGGGCTTCGAGGGCGCCGTCCCGATAGGCGGCGGCGTCGAGACTGAAGAAGCGCTTCGTGCCGAGGTGCTTTTTCTCGTCGAGGATGCGCCGGTTCATGCGCGCCCGATAGGCCTCGAACGCGGCGAGACGATCCGGCTCGTGGTTCTCATGCATGAGCATCTTCCGCTGGTCGGTGAACGATCCCTGGTATGTCGCGCGCGTTTCGTAGTTTCACCGGAAACCCGCTCCTTTCCCCAATCGCTCATCCTGTGGAAACGACCGCACAGGCCAAAGAAGCACTCCGCGAACGGTTTCGCGCCTTTCGCGCGCGACTGAGCGAGGCGGAATACCGCGCGCGTTCCCGCGCCATCGTCGCGCGCATGCTGACCGTACCGGAACTCGGGCAGGCCGAGACGATCCACGTCTACTGGCCCATGACGGCGCGTCGCGAAGTGGATGTGCGCCCACTCATCGCCCATCTGGCGACGAAAAACAAACAAATCGTGCTTCCCGTCGTTGTTACTTTTGGACGAGCGAAAGCCGGTATGCCGCGCCTCCGTCACGTCCGTTTGACCGGCGAGACCGCGTTCCGGGTCAACCGATGGGGCATCCATGAACCCGTTGGTGTGGAAACCGTTCCTCCGGAAGCGCTCGACCTCGTGATCGTCCCTGCGCTCGGAGCCGGACGCAACGGCTTTCGCATCGGACAGGGACTCGGCTATTATGACGAGTTTCTCGCCGGGCTCACCGTGCCGACGCTGTGTCCGGTCTATGCCGAATGCCTCGTCGAGTCCGTGCCTTCGGAGCCGCACGACGTCCCCGTCTCGATCCTCGTCACCGAGCACGAGGTCGTCCGGCCGGCGCCCACCGTAACCTCTCCGAGCGAAGAACCGTAACACGCCTGACACCTAAAACGGGACCTCATCAAGGATGAAGACGCGCACTCGCAGATCCGTACAAGAGCCAGAACAGGACGCCTCGGCATTCCTTTACGAAGCGGAAGAGGAGGACCTTCTCAACCTCGAAAACCTGACGGAAGAGGAACTCGAAGCCATGCTTTTCGAGGAGGATGACACCTCTTCGAAAAGTCCTTTCAACCTGCCCACCATCGCCGGGCTTTCGCTGATCCTCGTCGGGGTTGGCTACATTTTTCAACAACTCGGCCTGTGGAACGGGCTCGATTTCAGTCTGCTGGCGGGCATGCTCCCGTGGCTGGCGGGCATCCTCATCATCCTGCTAGGCTTCGGCGTGCTCTCGTGGAGCCCCGAACGGAAGAAACAACGCGCGCGCATGCGCGCCGAGGCCGCGGCTCGGAAAGCCGGTTCACGCAAAAGCGCCCGGGCCCGCGCCTCCAAAGCAAGCAGCGCGAAGCGAAGCGCCGCTTCGAGCTCCCGCGCCAAGGTGAAGGCGACCCAGGTCAAACGACGACTCCAGAAATCGCGGAACAAGAAAATTTCGGGCGTGTGCGCCGGCCTCGCGGAATATTTCGGCATCGACCCGACGCTCGTTCGTATCGCCTTCGTAATCGGCACGATTGCCTCCGGGGGTCCGTTCATCCTGGCCTACTTCATCCTGGCGATCATCATGCCGAACCCGGACAAGCCGCCGAAATTGACCCCGGAAGAGCGCATCAAAATCATCCGCGACAGTTGATACCGCCTGCCCCTTCGATGCCCGGTGCTCCGGAACCATCAACCTCAAACCCCATCGATGAGCATGACGAAAAGCCTGACCCGATCCCGCCACAACAAGATGATCGCCGGAGTGTGTGGCGGCATCGCCGACTACTTCGGCTGGGACCCCACGCTCGTCCGCGTCGGATACGTGCTCGCGAGCGTCCTCTTCGCGGGTTTCCCCGGCCTGCTCGTCTACATCATCCTCGCGCTCGTCATCCCGCAGCGGTAGCCTGCTCCGCTCACACCGCCACCTCATCCGGCAGCATGCCCGCCATCGCGAGCTGGAACCGATCCGGGTGGAAATACCGACGGACGGCTTCGTTCACCGCCTCGAGGGTCACGGCGGAGACTTCGTCGGGGAAACGGTCGAGGTACCCGACGTCGAAGCCACGCTCGGCGTTTCGGAGGAGCGTGGCCGCCAGCCCCGTGGTCGTCGCCATATCCACTTTGAACTTCCCCGTGACGGTGGTCTGCTTCTCGGCCAGCTCCGCTTCGGTCGCCCCACCTTCGACGAAGCGTTGCACCTCGGCCACCGTCGCTTCGATGCCCCGTTGCACGTTTTCCCGGCTCAGCGTGACGCCGACCTGCCAGTGTCCCTCATAGTCGGCGCTGATGCCATACAGGCTGGAATTGATCCCGTAGGTCAGCCCCATCTCGTCGCGGATGACGCTCATGAGGCGCGCGGAGAAGTTGCCGCCGAGGATGAAGTTGCCGAGGAAGAGGGGGAGGTACGCCGCATCCTGGCGTCGCACCGGGAGGCCGTGTCCCATGCGGACGTCCACGTTCTGTTTGTCCGGGACGGGCACGAGGCTGCGCCCCGGCGCTTCTTCCTCGGCATGCTCGGCATACGACGCCTGCTCCGTGCCCGGCGTCCACGCGCCCAGGCGCTCCCGCAGGACGGCCTCGGCAGCCTCCACATCGAGGTCGCCGACGAGCGCCGTCGTCAGGTCGTTCGCGCCGAAGTGTTTCGCGTGAAAGGTCCGCACGTCATCCACGGTGATCGTAGCGAGGCGCTCGAGGTCTTCTTCCGGCGGGGGCTGATAGTTCGGATGTGCCCGCCCATAGATCCGCCGGGAAAGCGCCGCGGAAGCCTGCGAAGCCGTGTTCTCCATCGAGCGCCGGAGCGAGGCGGCCAGTTGTGCCCGCGCCTTCTCGAATTCCCCGGCGTCGAAAAGCGGCTCGATGAGTTCCTCCGCCAGAATGGCCAGCACCTCGGACAGATCGTCTCGGAGGACACGACCGGAGAAAACCACCCGGAGACCGTCGGAGAAGAACTGAAGCTGCGCACCCCGGCTCTCGAGTGCCTCGGCGATGGCGAAGCGGTCCCGGCGGCGCGTGCCCTTGTCGAGGAGCAACACGGCCAGATCCTGAACCAGGTCCTGACCCTCGGCGAAATCGGGGTAGACTTTGAAGGAACCCCGGATCGCCACGACGTCGCGCACGGGGGTGCGAAGGGCAAGCATCCGACACGCTCCCGCCCGGCGCTCTTCCACACGTTCAGCGAAGGGCCTGGTCTCGGTATCGATGGACATGGAACAAGCTTGTTTTTTTGAGAAAGAAAGGCGGCGGTGGGATCAGTCGTCCCGCGTGGGGATGTAGTGCCCGACCGTTTTTCGCTCATCCACGACGTAGGCGCTCGCGACGCGCCGGACGTCCTCGAGCGTGACGCGGTCGATGCGTTCGAGGTACGTGGTGTACAGCTTCCAGTCGCCCGCCGCGATAGCCTCGTTGAGCTGGCTGGCGACGGCGAACGGGCCGTCCCGGCTGAAGGCTTCCTCCGCCTTGAGCTGGCTCTTCGCCCGCGCGAGTTCGGCTTCCGAAAGTCCCTCTTCCTTGATCTCTTCGAGCGCTTCTCCGATGGCGCGCTCCACCTCTTCGTGCGTCCGCTCCGGCGCGAGCATGGCGAGCACGTAGAAGAGACCGGGGTCCCGGAACCGCGAAGCCGAAGCAAAAACGTGGGTGGTCAATCCCTGGTCGGTGAGGCGACGGTAGAGACGACTGTTCTTGCCCGTGGCGAGCGCCACCGCCAGCACGTCGAGCGCGTCGGCGTCGGGGTCGAGGGCGGCGGGCGATTTGTAGGCGATCATGACCGAGCCGAGCTGCCCCGCCTGCCGCACGGCGAGCCACCGCTCCCCGCGTTGTTCGGGCTCCTCCGTGTACACCGTCGGGATGGGCTCGGGCGAGGAAGGGATCTTCCCGAATTGAGCCTCCACGAGCCGGAGCGCTTCCGCCCGGTCGAAGTCGCCGATGATGCTGACGGTGGCGTTGTTCGGCCAGTAGAACGTGTCGTAGAAATGCCGGAGCCCCGCGGTGGTCACGTGCTCGATGTCGCTTCGCCAGCCGATGGTGGGATGATGATACGGGTGCGCCACGAAGGCGGCGGTCCACACGGCGTGATAGAGCTTGCGCATCGGCTCGTTCTCGCCCCGGTCGAACTCGTTGAGAATCACCGTTCGTTCGCTCTCGAGGTCTTCCGCACTGATGCGCGCGCCCCGCATCCGGTCGGCTTCGATCTCTATGGCGAGGGCAAGGTGTTCCTTCGGAAGAAGCTCATAATAGTTGGTCCGGTCGAGCCATGTGGTCGCGTTCACCTGTGCCCCCACCCGCTGAAGCACGTTGAAGATGGTGGTCCCCTTCTCTTTGTTGAAGCGCTCCGTGCCTTTGAACATCAGATGTTCGAGAAAATGGGTCGCGCCGGTGAGACCGACCGACTCGTTCCGGCTGCCCACACGGTACGTGACCATGAACGTGACCACGGGCGCGGCCGCTTCGGGCAGCAGGAGCACCTGTAAGCCATTGCTTTTCAGTCGGTATTCCTCGATGCCGCCGGACGATTCGACGAAGGTGAACGCCTCGGGAACGTCCCGGCTGAGACCGGCTTCGTTTTCGATGACTTGCATGGGCTCAAACGTGGCTTCGATGACCCGGCGCGCGACGCTGTGAACCGAAAGGTTTTGCGCGGCGCACCGGGAAAGGGCGAAAGGAAAGGGAATATACCCCTCGCGCAGGAAATGTTTCTCCGAGAAGGGCGTCGATTATTTCTCGCCTCCTCACTGGCATTTCTGCCTCTTCCGGGAGTACTTTTGCCCCAAGATCGGCCTCTCCCCTGCAATTTTTCCCTGGTATTTCTCTCACGCGCGCCCATGATCGGCGCGGGTCCTTCTTCCGGAATGCACACGCACCGTCCTTTCCTTTTGCTTCTTCTCGGTTGTCTGGCTTGTTTCGCACGAACGGCCCCGGCGCAGTCGCTCGAAGGGGGCGCGCGCGCGGTGGCGCTCGGCAGCGCCGCCACCGCGCTCCACGATGACGTATGGGGCCATGGCAACCCCGCCGTGTGGGCCACGCGCGAGGGCCGCGCCGTATCGTTCTTTGCCAGCGAAGCGTTCGGGCTCTCGGAGCTTCGCCTCGGCGCGATGCAGCTTGTCGAGCCGACGCGTTTCGGCACGTTCGCCCTCGGCGCGCGCACCTTCGGCTTCGACGGCTTCCGGGAGTCGCACCTCGACCTGGGCTACGCACGCGGCTTCAGCCTCGGCACCTCCCGCAAGATCTATCTCGGGGTGCGCCTGCGGTATTATCAGGTCTCGATCGAGAAATACGGCAGCCGGGGCACGGTGGGGCTCTCGGTCGGTTGGCTGGCGGCGGTGCTCCCAAAGGTGTACGCCGGCTTTCAGGCGACGAACCTCAACGCACCCAGGCTCGCCGGGCGCGAGGAGTTCGAGCGGACCCTTTCCTTCGGCCTGAGTTACCTCCCCGATCCGCGTTTCCGCCTCCTCGCCGACGCCGTCAAGGACGTCCGTTTCCCCCTCTCCCTGCGCGCCGGGCTGGAGGTCCTTCCGGTGCAGGCGCTCGCGCTCCGGGCCGGCGTCACCACCGAGCCGACCCGCTTCACCACGGGCGTAGGCGTCCGCCTGAGCCGCCTCGCCGCCGACGTGGCGGCGGAACGGCACGAGGTGCTCGGCTGGTCGCCCGCGTTCTCCCTCAGCGTGCTCTGGTGAGCGAGGCCATGCCGCGCGCTCCTTCTCCCCTCGCCCCTCGCACCGGCAGCGCCCGGCGACCGCTGCCGCACCTCCTCACCGTGCTTGTCCTCTTCACGCTCGCGGTCCCCGCGCGCGCACAGGTCGAACCGGACACGACAACGGTCGAGCAAGACGTGGAGAACGCCCTTGAAGACCTCGACGTCGAAAACGGCGACCCGACCCAGCTCGTCGAGCGGCTCACCTACCTCGCCGAGAACCCGCTCGACATCAACGCCGCCACGGCCGAGGAGCTCGCGCAGATCCCGGCCATCAGCCTCCCGCTTGCCCAGAAGATCGTGCGGTTTCGGGAGAACTTCGGCCTCTTCGGCTCGATTCCCGAGCTTCGGACCATCGAGGGCATGACCGACGAGGTGTACGACCGCGCCCGCCCCTATCTCACCATCGGCAAGACGCTCGAACCGACGGCTCCCTCCCCGTCGCGCTATCCGCCGCCCCCCTCTTTCCGCGAAATCCTCGGAGGACTTCAGTATGAGCTCATCGAGCGCGTCACGCGCCGCCTCGACCTCGGGCGCGGCTTCTCGGACGACACCTCCCGCACGACGTACCTCGGCTCGCCCGAACGGCTCTATACCCGCATCCGCGCGCGCTTTCGACGCCGCTTCAGCCTGAACCTGACCCTCGACAAAGACCCCGGCGAGCCCTTCAAATGGGATCCCAGGACGAACACGTATGGGTACGATTACGTCTCGGCACACCTCGCGCTTGCCGACTTCGGGCGGATCAAGACGCTCGTCGTCGGCGACTTCGACGCGAGCTTCGGGCAAGGCGTGGTGCTCTGGCGGAGTTTCGCCCCGGGGAAGAGCCGCGAGACCGTCCGGCCCGTGACGCGCTTCGGCTCCGGCATCCGGCCCTACGGCTCCACCGAAGAGAACCGCTTCTTCCGGGGCCTCGCCGCCACGGTCATGCTCACGCCCCGGCTGGCCCTCTCCGGCTTCGCCTCGCGCCGCAGCCTCGACGCCTCCGTGCTCGAACCCGACACCACCGCGCTCGAACCCGGCGAGCCGGTCGGCGTGACGACCACCTTTTCGACGAGCGGCCTCCACCGCACCCCCACCGAACTCGCCCGAAAAGACGCGCTCACCGAGACCCTCATCGGCGGCGACGTCAGCTTCTCCACGGGCCTGGCCCGGGTGGGCGTGGTGGGCTATCACGCAACGTTCGACCGCACCGTGCGCCCGGGCGACGCCCCCTTCCGACGCTTCGACTTCTCGGGCAAGCGCGCCGCCATGATCGGCGTGTACGGCCATGCGCCGCTCGGCTTCGCAACGTTCTTCGGCGAGGCGGCACGCGCACCCGGCAATGTTTTCGGCGGCGTCGGAGGCGTGACGGCGCAACTCTCGTCGGACGCCGAAGCGGTCGTGCTCTTCCGCACATACCCGAAAGACTTCGTCAGCCTGCACGGCTTTGCTTTCGGCGAGCGGAACGGAGCCACGCAGAACGAAACGGGCGTTTATGTGGGGTTCCGGCTCCATCCCGACCCGAGATGGCTCATTTCCGGCTATTTCGACCAGTACCGCTTCCCGTGGCTCCGCTTCGGCGTCCCCCGCCCGACGGCGGGCCACGAAGCGCTCCTCGTCGTCGAACACCATCCCCGCCGGTGGATCACGGTGTACGCACAGGCGCGCACCGAGACGAAAGAGGCCGGCGCGAAACTGCTCGACGCGAGCGGCCGCCTCCTCGACGGCGTGCGCCCCCGCACTCGACAGTCGCTTCGCCTCCACGGGGACTATCAATTCAGCCGCGCCCTCCGTTTCCGCGCCCGCCTCGAAGCCGTGCGCTTCTTCGAGGCCGGGGAGCCGGACGCGTACGGCGTGCTCGTCTATCAGGACGTGCGCTGGCGACCCCGCCCCTGGCTCCAGGTCGACGCCCGCCTCGCCCTCTTCGACACGGACAGCTTCGACGCGCGCGTCTTTGCGTATGAAAACGACCTGCTCTATACCTTCGCCGTGCCCTCCTTCTCGGGCCGCGGGCAACGTATGTACGCGCTCGCGAAGATCGCTCCCGACGACCACCTGACCCTTCAAATCAAGCTCGCCGTCACGCGATTCGAAGACGTAGAGACGGTCGGTTCCGGACTCGACGAGACGCCCGGCAACCGCCTCCGCGAACTACGCATACAGATTCGATGGAAATTCTAAAGATTTATCTCGGGATTTTTTTCTATTTTGTCGGCACTTTCCATTATGGCGCATTAATGATTCCCCCTTTCTTTGATTTCCACGCACCTTCGACCGATTCTTAGCCGCCTCAACTTCTCAGTACCCGGATCGGTCCACGCATTATTCATCCATGCCAGGAGAAGAACGCCCGCGACTTCTCGTCGTCGAGGACAATCTCGATACGCAGAAATTATTGGAATACCAGCTCCGAACCCACTTCAGCCTGACGCTGGCGCGGGGGATCGATGAGGCGCTCCAGGCGGCGGCCGACGCCCGCTTCGACCTCTTCATTCTCGACATCAACCTCGGAGAGAAACGGACCGGCATCTATCTCCTCCAGCGCCTCCACGAGATGCCCGTCCACCGCGATACGCCCGCCCTCGCGCTGACGGCCTACGCCCTTCCCGGCGACCGGGAGCGTTTCCTCAAGGTTGGCTTCCACGCTTACATGAGCAAGCCTTTTCTACGCGAAGACCTCCTGCAAACCATCCGAAACGCGCTCGCCGTAGCGGGTAAATGAGACGTTCCCGCAGGATCCGATCCGGCCTCATGCCGGAAAGGCGTTCGTCTCCAGGCCCTTCCAACGCTCGGACAACTCCCTCACGGAATCACTGATACAGCCTTTCGAGAGCGTGACGGGCGCGCGGATCATCGATCCCTTTCAGAAGCTCGAGGGCCTTTCCAGCCTCTCGCGACCCCGGATCTTCCTCGATGATGGCCCTCAGTTCATCGATGAATACGCCGTCGAAGTCTTCCTGCATCCCATGGATGCGTGTGGAAAGAGCATGGATGGCCCCCGTCAGCCCGCCGTCCCCGAAAGCTTCATCGATAGCGGCTTCAAATTCCTCCCCGAAGGCCTCGTCGATAGCGACTTCAAATTCCTCCCCGAAAGCTTCCTCGATAGCGGCTTCAAATTCCTCCCCGAAAGCGTCCTCGATAGCGGCTTCAAAATCCTCCCCGAAGGCCTCGTCGATAGTGACTTCAAAATCCTCCCCGAAGGCCTCCTCGATAGTGACTTCAAAATCCTCCCCGAAAGCTTCCTCGATAGCGGCTTCGAGATTTTGCTGGAGGACGTTCTCCAGAAATGTCTCGGTCCCGTCCGGATAGGTGAGCCGCGCTTCTCGTGAATGGTTCCGCCTTTGCCGCTCGGCGCTCCTTTCTCGAGCGGCAGAG
>NZ_JBWOPL010000068.1:0-11808 GCF_056451265.1 Rhodocaloribacter sp.
AGCGTCCGGGCGGTCATCCCGAAGGGCGGCGGGGCAGCGTCTCGCGCATGACCGACAGCGCCACGACGCCGGAGCAGGCCGTCAGCGCGCCGACGACGCCGATGGCCCACGTCAGCCCGAGCGCGTCGGCGACGAAGCCCGCCAGCAGCGCGCCCACCACGTAGCCGCCGTCGCGCCAGAGCCGGTAGACGCCGATGGCCGAGCCGCGCCACGACGGATGGGCGACGTCCCCGATGGCCGCCAGCAGAGTCGGGTAGACCATCGCCGTGCCCGCCCCGAGCAGGATCATCGCCGAAGCCATCAGGCCGAAGGCCTTCCCGAGCATGAGGAGCATGATCCCGACGGCCTGCACCCACATGCCCGCCACGATCAGCGGCTTGCGTCCGATGCGGTCGGACCACGCGCCGGTCCCCATCTGCCCGAGTCCCCACACCGCCGGATAGAGCGCCGCCAGCACGCCGATCTCATCGAGCGAGCGCCCGGCGGCGGCGAAATAGAGGGGGAACAGCCCCCACGCCATGCCGTCGTTGAGGTTGTTGACCAGCCCGGCCTGGCTCACGCCGAAGAGCGTGCGATCCCGCCAGCTCGTCCGGAGAAACACCGTGCCGAACGACGGCGGCGCGACCCGTGTCTCCCCGCGCTCCGCCTCCCACGAGGCGGCTTCGTGACGGGCGTGTCCGTGGGTCTCGCGCACGGCGAAGAGCGCCAGCGCCAGCCCCGCCAGCGCAAACACGACGCCGAGATAGAATGGCTGGGGACGCAGCCCATAGACGGCCGCGACGTAGCCCGAGGCGAGCGCCGCCAGTGACACGGCCAGGTAACCGGCGGCCTCGTTCAGGCCCATCGCCAGCCCCCGCTGCCGCGCGCCGACGAGGTCGATCTTCATGATCACCGTCATCGACCAGGCCAGCCCCTGATTGACGCCGAGCAAGACGTTCGCCCACACGATCCACGACCAACTCGGCGCGAACATCACCAGAAACGGCACCGGCAGCCCCGCCACCCAGCCCGCCACCAGCACGCGCTTGCGCCCGTAGCGGTCGCCGAGACGCCCGGCGAAGACGTTCGCGAGCGCCTTCGCCAGCCCGAACGAGGCGATGAAGGACAGGATAGCCGCCCGCGACGCCAGCCCGAATTCCTCCTCGGCGAGCAACGGAAGCACCACGCGCTCCAGGCCCACCATCGCGCCCACGAAGGCATTGACCACCACGAGCACGGCAAACTGTCGCCAGTTCTCCCGAAGTCCCAGCCGGATGTCGGTCATCTCGATGGTTTTTCTTTGCAAGAAAAGCGGTTCAGCGCACGCCGCACAGCACCACGAAGCCGCCTTCGCCGTAGCCCTGGCGCACCGGGTCCGGACGGCTCATGCGCTCGGGGTCTCCGAAAAGCGTCTGGTGCGCGCCGAGGATCTGAAAACCCGTTTCCCGAAGCGCCGCCTCGACCTCCGCCGCCGCGTGGAAATCGGCTTCCCGGTAAAAGGGGCTCCGCTCCCGTTCCCGAAGCAGGCGCTGCCCGAGCGGACTGTCGCGGTCGATGAAGCCGACGATGAAAACTCCGCCCGGACGAAGCACACGATAGGCCTCCCGGAAGGCGGCCCGCACGTCATCGAGAAAACAGAGCGTCGTGACCATGAGCGCGTAGTCGAAGCGCTCGTCCTCGAAGGGCAGCGCCTCGGCCACCGCTTCGACGACCTCCACGCCGCGCTCGGCCGCCCGCGCCCCCATCGCGCGGGACGGTTCGACGCCGTACCGGACGCCGAGCGGCGCGGCAAAACGCCCGCTTCCCACCCCGATCTCCAGGCCGAGCCCCCGCCGGGGGAGGCATTTTTTGATCGCCGCCAGTTCGGAGGCATGGGCCGCCGGGTGCGTTTCATACCAGGCGTCGTATCTTTCGGGGTGCGTATCGAAGGGAGCAGTCTTCGCCATTTCGGCCTCGGTTCGTGGGGAGCAACAAAGGCAGACGGCGCCGCATCATGCCAGAGCATACGGCTCCCCCTCAAACCTGCAGAGGCGGGCATCTGATCCCTCCGCCGCCCGGATGCCCCGCCGAACCCTTTCGCCGAACGCCGCGCCATGATCCACCCGAAGACAGCGCCCACGCACGCCGACGTCGCCGCGCATTACGACGCGCTCGACGGGTTGTACCGCGAGCTCTGGGGCGAGCACCTCCATCACGGGCTGTGGGAGACGGGGCGCGAGACGCCCGGGGCGGCGGTGCGGAAGCTCGCCGAGCGGGTGGCCGCCGAGGCCCGGATCACGCCGGGCGACGCCGTGTGCGACGTCGGCTGCGGCTATGGCGCGACGGCGCGGATGCTCGCCCGCGACTACGGCGCGCGCGTCACCGGGCTGACGCTCTCGGAAGCGCAGGTCGCCTACGCCCGCGCCCACACCGACGGCGACACCCCCGCCTTCCTCCGCCGCGACTGGCTGGCCAACGGCCTCCCCGACGAAAGCTTCGACGCCGTGATCGCCGTCGAGAGCCTGGCCCATATGACCGACAAGCCCGCTTGCTTCGCCGAGGCGCACCGGGTGCTCCGGCCGGGCGGGCGGCTCGTCGTGTGCGCCTGGACGGCCGCCGACGACGCCCGCCCGTGGCACGTCCGGCATCTCCTCGAACCCGTCTGCCGCGAGGGGCGGCTCCCGGGTCTCGGCTCCGCCGACGAATACGCCGACCTGTGCACCCGGGCCGGTTTCGCGGACGTCGCCCGTGAGGACCTCAGCCGCCGCGTCGCCCGCACGTGGACCGTCTGCCTCCGCCGCGTGGCGTGGGGATTCCTCACGCAGCCGCGCTACGCACGCTACCTCCTCGACGCCCGCCACACCGAGCGCGTCTTCCTCCGCGCGCTCCCGCGCCTGCGCCTCGCCTTCGCCACGGGCGCGTTCCGCTACGTGCTCCTCACCGCGAAGAAGCCGGCGTGAGGACGCCGGGTCATTTCCCCATCGCATACAGCGCGCGCACCTCGGCGGCCGAGAGCGGGCGGTTGTAGATCCTGACCTCGTCGAGCGCGCCGAGGAGCGCGGTGAAGCGGGCGTCCACGGCCGCCGCGCCATAGCCCAGCGTGAAAAGGTCCGGCGAAGGAACCGAGGCAAAGAACACGTGCGAGGACGGATCGCCCGCATTGTAATGCCGGTTCACCATCTCCCGGCCGTCCAGATAGCCGGTGTTGAAATCGTCTCCGACGACGCCCACGAAGTGGTGCCACCGTCCGGGTTGAAGCGGCGCGTTCGAGTCGAAGCACTGCACCGGCTCGCCCCTGACGGCCACCGTGAAGTACAGCTTTTGCCGGTTCTCCGGCTTCGGATGCCCCACCTCGATGATGAGCGAGTTTTGCCCGGCGTCGTCGCCGAGGTAGAGGAGGGGCGCGATCGAGGCGCCGCGTGCGATGCCCTCATATTTGAACCATACGGAGATGCTCCCTTTCGGCAGGCGGCCCACCGTCGTGAGCACGCCGGTGCTCCGGGGCGCCTCGACGCGCCCGCGTCCCCGAAACTGAAGCGCGTACGACCCGACGACGCCCGTCGTCCACCGCCCCCCTTCCACGATGCCGTTGATGTGATTCGGCGTCTCATCGTGCAGCACCGTCCCGGCTCCCTCATCGAACGGATAATCCACGACGAGCCCGTCTTCGAGCGTCGCGGGAGCCGAGACCGGACGCCCCGTCGAAAGCGCGGGCGGCGCGCCGGGGGTCTCGTCCACGAGCGCCTCGGTCGGCGTCTCACAGGCGACGAAAAGAAGGGCCAGCGCTCCTATGAGCGAAAAAGAACGGAACGTTTTCATCGTTTCCCCCACGGTTCGGTCTCACAAAATCAGTCGATCGGCCCGAGCTTAAGGAAACGGAATCCGAAACGACGACGGGGCTCTTTCCCGGATCGGGGGGCGGGAGATCCCGAAAGGGACGTGAGGGAAAAGCCTACGTCGGCGCTCCAAGCTATGCGGCGCACCCGTCCGCACACAAGTTTCATGCGTCCGGCTCCTCAACGGAGGCGTACGTTCGTATTTTCTGCCGAGAGCACATCCAAACGAAAGGAGAATTTTCCGTGCGCAGCCCGATCCTGTTTGCGCTTCTTTGCCTGTTCGCGGCGTGGAGAACCGTCCCCGTCCGCGCCCAGAACGCGCCGGACAGCCTCACCGCCCTCACCCTCTTTCTCGACTGTAACAACTGCGACGAGGACTACATCCGCACCGAGATCCCCTTCGTCGATTACGTGCGGGACCGGACGGAGGCGCAGGTGCATTTGCTCGTGACGACGCAGCGCACCGGCGGCGGACGTGAGTTCACGCTCACGTTCATCGGACGCGAAAACTTCGCCGGCGTGAACGACACGCTCCGGTACGTCTCGAGCAACACCGACACCGACGACGAGCGACGCGCCGGACTCGCGCGAACGATCAAGCTCGGACTCGTCCGCTACGTGGCGCGCACGCCGATGGCCGCCCTTCTCGACGTCCGCCTTGAAGCAGAAGCTTCACGCGCGCGGCAGACGACACCCGAGAACGATCCGTGGAACTTCTGGGTCTTTCGCGTGGGCACGAACGGCTCGTTCAATGCCGAAGAGTCGACCGACTTCCTCCGTCTCAGCGGCAACCTGAGCGCCAACCGCGTAACGGAAGACTGGAAGATCCGGCTCTCGGCCAACGGCAATTATCGACGAAGCAACTTCGACCTCGGCGAAGAGACGATCACGAGCACGAACCGCAACGGCAGCTTCAGCGGGCTGGTGGCGCAGAGCCTCGGCGGGCAGTGGGCGGCAGGCGGCTTCGCTTCGGTGAGCACCTCGTCGTTCAACAACACCAACCTCTCGATCACCTTCGCGCCCGCGCTCGAATACAACCTCTTTCCGTACGCCGAGTCCACGCGCCGCGAGTTCCGGCTCCAGTACCGGCTGAACTTCCGCGCCTTCGATTACGAGGAGGTGACCGTCTTCGACAAAACATCCGAGCAACTGCTTCAGCAGGAGTTCGAGGCCAGCCTCGAGTTTCGCCAGCCCTGGGGCACGGCGGCGGGTTCGTTCGAGGTGTCGAACTATCTGACGGACTTCCGCAAGACGCTCTTCGATTTTTACCGCGTGGAAGTTTTCGGCTTCGTGGAAATGCGGCTGGTGCGCGGTCTCTCGGTCTTCGTGCACGCCAGCGCCTCGCGCATCCGGGATCAACTTTTTCTGCCGCGTGAGGAAGCCTCCGAAGAGGACATTCTCCTCCGCAACCGGCGGCTGCCCACCTCGTTCGAATACAACGTCTCGCTCGGACTGAGCTACACGTTCGGGTCCATTTTCAACAACGTGGTGAACCCCCGCTTCGGCTCGTGAACCCGGAGGGCGGCCCGGGCGTTCTTCGCGTGTCTTTTGTTCACGAAAACCCGGCCCGACCCATGTCGAAAATCGTTCGCGCGCTGCTCATCTCCGCCGCCGCCACGGGCGCGTTCGCGGTGGCGCTCACGTTCGTCCGGGGCCGCGCGGAGCAGCCCGCCCCCGCCTCCGACGAGCGCGCGCCGGAAGCGCTCCTGGTGGATGCCGACCGCATGCCCGAAGCCCAGCGCGACGCGCTCCTCGACGAACTTGCGGCGCACCTCTGAACCCGCGGCCTCGCGCACCCGAACCGGCGCTTGATCTCCGCCGAAAAATCGGTATACTTCTCCGGTCGCTCGCTCACCAGCCTCCGGAGGACCTCATGAGTTTTCACGCGCGTCTGATCCCGATCTTCATCCTGGCGATGGTGGTAAGCGCCGCCGTGCCGGTCGCAGCCCAGCCGGTCGCAGCCCAGCCGGTCGTCTCGCCGCCGGTCGTCGCGCCGGCGCCGCCGCGTTATGAGGCCGTCGTGGCCCGGGCGCGGGCGATGGCGCAGGCGCGTCTGATGGAGCAAGGGTGGCCCGGCCTCTCCATCGCCGTGTCGGTCGGCGGCGAGACGGTGTGGGCCGAGGGTTTCGGCTATGCCGACCTCGAACACCGCATCCCCGTATGGCCCGCGACGAAGTTTCGCGTCGGCTCGATCTCGAAGCCGCTCACGGCCGCGGCCGTCGCCCGGCTCTACGTCGAAGGCCGCCTCGACGTCGACGCGCCCGTGCAAACGTACGTCCCCGCCTTCCCCGAAAAACGCGCGCCCGTCACCACGCGGCAGCTCGGCGCGCACCTTGCCGGCATCCGCCACTATCGCGGCGAGGAGTTCCTCATGCGGGACCACTTCGACACGGTGACGGACGGCCTCGCCATCTTCGCCGCCGACACCCTGCTCTTCGAGCCCGGCACGCGCTACTCGTACTCGAGCTACGGGTGGAACCTCCTCAGCGCCGTCGTCGAAGGCGCCTCCGGAGAAGATTTCCTGAGCTACATGCGGCGGAGCGTCTTCGTGCCGCTCGGCATGCGCCACACCGTGGCCGACTACGTCGACAGCCTCATCACGCAACGCGTCCGCTTCTACACCCGCACCGACGACGGGACGCTCCTCAACGCGCCGTATGTGGACAACAGCTATAAGTGGGCCGGAGGCGGCTTCCTCTCCACCACCGAAGACCTCCTCCGCTTCGCCAACGCCGTCGCCCTGGGCGACTTCCTCCCGCCCGAGGGCAAGGCGCTTCTTTTCACGGAGCAGCACACCACCTCGGGCGAGGGCGTCGATTACGGGTTCGGGTGGCGCATCACCGAAGACGAGCAGGGACGGCGCGTCCTCATGCACACGGGCGGCTCCGTCGGCGGCACGTCGATCCTCGCCGTCCATCCGGATACGGGCGTGGTCGTCGCCGCGCTCATCAACCTCTCCGGCGCGGACCTGAGCCTCGGGCGCGAGATCTTCGCGATGTTCGTCGAGGCGGCGGGAGAATAGGGCTTGCCTGGTAGGAGTCCCCGGCCGGTCGCGCCTACTAAAGCAGCTTCAGGCGCGTGAAAAGCTCGTCTTTGAACGAGGCGCCGATGGGGATGACGCTCCGGTCGATGACGATGGAAGCGTGGGCGATGTCGGCGATGCGGTCGAGGCGGACGATGTACGAGCGGTGCACGCGGGCGAAGTCGCGGGCGGGGAGACGGTCCTGCATGCCCTTCATGGTCGAGTGCACGAGGTAGCGTTTGTCGTCGGTGTGGATCATCACGTAATCGCCCTGCGCCTCGATCCAGCGCACGAGGGCCAGGTCGAGCTTGACGAGGCGGCCCTCGGTCTTGATGAAGACGCACTCCGAGGCGGCCGTCGCCCGCGCGAGGCGGGCCTGCCGCTCGGCCCGCTCGACGGCTTTGAGGAAGCGCGCGTACTTGACGGGCTTGAGGAGATAGTCGGCCACATCCACGTCGAAGGCCTCGACCGCATACTCTTCCTTGGCCGTGACGAGCACGATCTGCGGGCGGTTCGTGAGGCTTTCGATCAGCTCCATGCCGCTCATCTCGGGCATCTCCACGTCGAGGAAGATCAGATCCACCGCCTCCCGCTTCATCAGGTTGGCGGCCTCGATGGCGCTCTCGCAGGACCCGACGAGCTCGAGCGCGTCGTGCCTGGCGATAAAGTGTTCCATGAAGGCTCGCGAAAGCGCTTCATCATCGACGACCAGGCACCTCATCATGCCTCCCTGCTCCCTTGCGTGCGCGCAGCCTGCCGGGGCGGCCCCTTTCCCGGCTGCTAGTTTGGTGAATGGCGGACGCCAAAGTACGCCGCAGAAGCGTTTGCCGCAACGCCCCGACCGTCCTCTCGTGCAAAACCTGACGGGAATCCCGGGGCGATGGCGCGCAAGCGCGCGTCCTCAGCCCGGATCGGCCTCGGGCGCGTACTTCCGTCGCTCCACCCGAAGCTCCTCCAACGCCGCCCGGCAGACCTCCATCGCCTCCTCGATCCATTGCGGCAAATCCCCCTGGTTCATCGACTGCCCGGCGTGCCGCTCCACGACCTGAAGCGCCCCCGTCAATGCCTCGATGCCGAGCATCCGCGCCGACGACTTCATCTTGTGCGCGACGAACCTGACCCGTTCCCAGTCCTCCGCCGCGCGCGCCTGCCGGAGATCGCGCAGAAGGTCGGGGGCTTGTTTCATGAACAGGTCGATCATCTTGACCACGAACGCATCGTTTCCGAAGGCATGCTCTTCGAGGAACGTCAGGTTGACGTAGCGCGGGGAGGTCGGGGTCGAGGTGTGAATGCCCAGATGAAACGCCAGCCGAAGCCGGAGGTCATTCGGGTTGAAAGGCTTGAGGATGAAGTCGTTGATGCCCACCGCCGCGATCTCCTCCCGATGGTCGACCAGCGTCGAGGCCGTCAGGGCGAGCACCGGCAGGTCCTGCTCCGAAAGCCCCATCGTCTCCCGGATGTGTCGCGTCGTCTCGTATCCGTCCATGCCCGGCGCGCGGAGGTCGACGAGCGCGAGGTCGTAGGACGTTTCGCGCAGTCGTTCGAGCGCGGCGTGCCCGTCCGCCACCGCGTCGACGCGTGCGCCCCACTGTTCGAGCATGCTTCGGAGCACGAACCGGCTCATCTCGTTTGCTTCCATCACGAGGATGCGCGCGTCCGTCAGGCGCACGTCTCGCCCGCCCGCCATCGCGTCGGGCGGATAGCCTTCGCCCTCCACCCTGGCGAAGGGCAGCGTCAGCGCGAGCGCCGGAGCCGCGCCCTCCTCGCGCGTCACGTCGATCTTGCCGCCCATGCCTTCGACGAGTTCGTGAACGAGCGACGGCCCCGGATCCGCGCCGTCGAGCGGCTGCCCCGCCTCGTCGCGCGTCCGCATGAAGCTTTCGAAGAGGTCGCCCGCCGGCTCCGTCGAAGCGCCGGAGCCGACGACGAACCGGAGGCGCACCTGCCCGTCCGCCCGCGCCGGACGCACGCGCACCGTCACCCTGCCGCGCCCCGCGTGCTTGATCACGTGCCCGACGAGGTTGAGCAAGATCTGATGGAGCCGCACCGGATCGCCGAGCAGGACCGGCGGCAGGCGTTCCTGCTCCAGGGCCGCCAGCGAAAGCCCGCGTTCCCGCGCCTGAAAGGACAGCGTCTCGACCACGCCCCGCACCACCTCGCGCGGACGAAACGGAACCGTCTCGAATTCGAGCTTCCCCGCCTCCATCTTCGCCACGTCGAGCATGTCGTTGATGAGCACCAGCAGGTTGTCGGCGGAAAACTTGATGGCGTTGAGATACTTTTTCTGCGCCGCCGAAGGCTCTGTCTGCATGAGCAGATGCGTCATGCCGACGACGGCGCTCAGCGGCGCGCGCATCTCGGAGCTCATGTGGGCGAGCAAGCGCTCTTTTGCCTTCACCGATTGCTCGACCCGGCGGTTGGCCTCGAGCAGTTCGCGTTCGGCCCGCCGCCGCTCCGTCACGTCGCGCACATAAGCCGTATAGAGGCGTCGCTCGTCGTCGCGGCGGTGGGAGATGACGGCCAGCTCCACGGGGAAAACGCTGCCGTCGGCGCGCATACACGACATCTCGACGCGCCATACGGGCCCGGCCTCTTCGCCGAAAGCCACCAGATGCGCCAGCCCGCGCCGGTACTCGTCCCAGAGCGGCGGCGGCACCAGATACTCGGGCATGATCCGGCCGAGCACCTCCTCGCGGCGATAGCCGAAGAGCCGCTCCGCCGCCGGGTTGAACTCGAGGATCCGCGAGGTCTCGTCGAACGTGATGATGCCGTCGAGGGCGGAGACGAGGATGGCCCGCTGACGCCCCTCGCTCTCGCGCAGCGCCGCGCGCACCCGCTGCCGCTCCGTCACGTCGAGACCGAACCCGAGGATCTGCTCGACGCGCCCCTCGGCATCGCACACCGGGTTGAGAAAGCGCACGAAGTGGCGAAGCGCGCCGTCCTCCTCAACGAGCGACTCCTCGAAACGAACCGTCCCTTGCTTCCGCACCGCCTCCATCAGCTTCGCGTGCCGCCGCCGGGCGACCTTCGGATCGAGACCCCGCCGCGCGAAATATTCCATGTTCGTCTTCCCGACGAGCCACCGGCGGCGCTCGGCGTCGGGCACGGCGCTCGGATTGGCGTAGAGGAACCGACCTTCGGCGTCGAAAACGACGAGCTGAGCCGGCATCTTTTCGAGCGCCTGTTCGAAAAAGTTCTTGAGGCGCACGACCTCTTCCTCGGCGCGACGATGCGCACGGAGTTCATCGAGGAGCCGCCGGTGGGACCGGCAGGCATCGAGCGAGGCGGCGAACTTCGCGAAGAGAGGCTCGAAGCGCGCCGTCTCGGACGGCGTGAACGGCTCGTCCCGCCGGCTGAGCAGTTGGAGGAAACCGGCATCGCCCAGGGCAAAGACGACCCATACACCCGGCTCGGCCGCGTCCGCCGCCGGCTCCGAAAAGCTTCCCGCTTCGGACAGACGCCGGACGAGCGGGTGCGTGACGGGCAGCCATGCTTGCTCCGGCGCCTTCACCGCCGGCTCCGCCCGGACCAGCCGGTATCCGCCCGGCGCCGCCCCCTCGTCCCGCATCCACACGGCGGCATAGTCGAACGCCGTCCGCTCGACCAGGGCATGAAGAAAAGCGTCGCAGTTCGTTTCGAAGTCGAGCGAGACGCCCGCCGCAAGCGAGAGTTCGAGCAAGGCGGATGCCTCCGGGAGAGCGCCGGACGCAACGGAAGAACGGGTTGTGGCAGCCATGGAAAACGACGGGATTCGTCAGACACCGCCCGCGCGAGGCGATGCCGACAGCGCGGGGACGTTTCTAAAATACGGCATTCTCCCGCGCTTCGCCCGGCGGCTACACGCCCCATTTGAAAAAGTATCCCACGACGAAGGACGGCCCGGAGGGCAGGTTGCGCCCGGAGAGGGGAAAGCGCCCGCCGACTTCGACGACGCCCGGCCCCACGGCCCGGCCCACACTCGGCATGAACTGCACCAGCCGTCGCCGCGCCGAACGCAAGGGCAGGCCCAGAAACTCCGGCGTCTGTCCGAAGAGGACGTCGAGCGAAAGCTTCCACTGAAAGCCTGCGGTCTGCCCGCCGAACGTGCCGAAGCCGAACCACTCGTTGCCCGGCTTGTGGACGGCCTGCTCGTTCGTCTCGCGCCACCGGTAGCCGAACCATCCGGAGAGGTAGAGCGGACGCGGCCAGAAAGAGTGGCCGAGTTCGAGCATCACCTCCCAGTCGCGTTGTCCTTCCGCCAGAGGAATCACCTCGGAGTCGCGGGTGTATTCGCCCGTGGCCAGCTTGACGCCGGCGCGCACCGCCACCGGCACGGGCGAGCGCACGCCGAAGAGCTCCGGCCCGAGGCGCGCCTGCACCCGCACGTCGCCGACGCCCGTGCTCTCACGATCTTCGGCGACGTCGTTGAACTGAAGCCGATGATACGGGACCTGCACCCACACGTCGACGCCCCGCACGAGCCCGCCCGCCGCCGTCACGAACACCGAGGTGGTGATCGACCGCCCGCCCTCGTTGAAGAGTCGCTCCTCGTTGCCGCTCTCGTCGAAACGGCGGCGCGTGTCGTGGTGGTACACGCTGACCTGCACCCAGCCCTCGCCCGGCCGCTCGATCCATTGCGCCTGCGCGCCTTCCGGCGTCAGACACCAGCCCGCCAGGGCGATCCACATCCAGCCGTACCGCATCGTTTTGGTCACGTCGCCCCCGAGTTGCGTTCGTATATGTTGCCGATCATTCCCCCGTCCACAGGCGCGTTTCCGGGTGGAAAGCGGCCCACGCGAACCAGAACGCGACGTAGGCCTCCGCCACCGGCTCCAAACGCGCGCCCGCCTTCGGGCCCGAGACGGCGCGGCCCGTGACGTCCCACGCGCTCCCCGTCTCCGCATCGACGAGCGTCCCGTCCGACGCCGAGAACGTCAGGCGCTGCCCGGCATGGCGCGGGTAGTACGCCATCGCGCTTTGCGCGGCGGCGTCCCAGAAGACGACCACGTCCTC
>NZ_JBWOPL010000069.1:0-19804 GCF_056451265.1 Rhodocaloribacter sp.
CGCGCCGAGGCCCGCGCCGCCGCCCTCGAACGCCTCGACGACGAACTCCGCGCCGCCGAGGCCCGCGCCGCCGCCCTCGACGACGAACTCGCCGCCGTCCGCGAGAACCGCATCGACCTCGAAGCCGCCGCCGACGCGGCGAAGGCAGCGCTCATGGAGACGAAAGCCGCCATCTCCGACCTCGAAGCGCGCCTGCGTGAACTACGGCGGGCACGCGAGCACGACATGCGCGAGGAGAGCCGCCGGGAGGTTCACCTCGCCGAGGTGCGCACCCGCGCCGAGGACCTCCTCGCCCACGTCCGGGAGGATTTCGGACGCTCCCTCCTCGATGACCCCGTCGAGATCCCGCCGGACTTCGAGGAGGCGGCGGCGCAGGAGGAAGTCAAACGTCTCCGCGACGGAATCCGGAGCATGGGGCCGGTCAATGCGCTCGCCCTCGAAGCGTATGACGAGGAAAACACGCGGCTCGAATTCCTCACCGCACAACTGAAGGATCTCGAAGACGCCGAGGCCACCCTGCTCGACACCATCGACGAGATCAACACCACCGCTTCGACGCGCTTCGCAGAGACCTTCGCAGCCATTCGCGACAACTTCCGTCGCCTCTTCGTCGAGCTTTTCGGCGAGGACGCCTCGGCGGACGTCACGCTCCGCGATCCCGGCGACCTCCTCGAATCGCCCATCGAAATCATGGCGAAGCCCCGCGGCAAACGCCCGAGCACCCTCGCGCAGCTCTCCGGCGGCGAGAAAACGCTCACGGCCATCGCGCTCCTCTTCGCCATCTACCTCGTCAAGCCCAGCCCCTTCTGCATCCTCGACGAGGTCGATGCCCCGCTCGACGACACCAACATCGACCGCTTCATGAAGCTCATCCGCTCCTTCTCGGAGACGACGCAGTTCATCCTCGTCACGCACAACAAGCGCACGATGGAGGCCGCCGACCGGATGTACGGCATCACGATGCAGGAGCACGGCGTCTCGCAGCTCGTCGGGGTCAAGTTCGATGAGGCCGTGGAGATGGCGGAACGTTGAGCCGTCCGCGCCGCGGATACAAAAAGGTCGACGGGAGGGTTCGGCTTTTCGTATGTTGGGGGTGCATCCATCGTATCCACCTGCTCCCCGAACGACCATGCTTTCCCCTGCCCTGCCCGTGCGCCGTCCGGCGCTCGTTCTCCTCCTCGCCCTCTTTTTTGCCGCGCCCGCCTTCGTCGTGGCGCAGGACCTCCATCCTTCGCGGCGGCCCAGCCCCACCGGCATCGCCAAGACGCACCTTGGCGACACGTACGTGAAGGTCGTCTACAGCCGCCCGTACGTGCGCAACCGTCAGATCTTCGGCGCGAACGACGACAGCACCACGTACCTCGTGCCGTTCGGCCGGCTCTGGCGCACCGGCGCGAACGAGGCCACGGAACTGACCACCACCGGGCCGCTTCTCGTGGACGGCCAACGCCTCGAAGCGGGGACGTATGCCCTCTTCACCGAGCCCGGCCCGACGGAGTGGGTCGTGCACTTCAGTCCGCAACTCGGTCTCGACGGCACGGGCCGCCTCGACGCCGACGGCACGTTTACGCCGAACGTCTACGACCCCGCACAGGACGTGCTCGTCGTGAAGGCGACGGTGTTTCCGCTGGAGGAGATGGTGGATCAGTTTACCATCTCCTTCGAACCCACCCCCGATGGCGCGGACCTGACGCTTCGCTGGGAGAAGACGGAAGTGCGCCTGCCCATCGCCCCGGCTTCATAGATGCGCGGCGGATGAAGGGGCGCAGGGGCGACGCACCGGGATGTATTTTTCTGTTTTTGCTCCATAAATGAGCGACCGTCCCTCGATGGGCTTGGGATGAAGGTTATGGCTATGGACAATAAGGAGAGGGTAGATCAAAGCAGAGAAGATGAAATTGAGGGAGGTGAAGAGCAGTGGATGATAGATCAGAAGAACAACGTTCTCGGACGATGGCTGCCATCAAGTCGAAGGGGACGAAACTGGAAAAACAATTCATCGAGGCTATTGAGCCGCTGGCTATAAAGGGTTTCGAATACTACCCCGAAGATATCCCGGGCAAACCCGATCTGGCGCATAGAGACAGCCGAATTGCCATTTTTGTTGATAGCTGTTATTGGCATGGTTGTCCCCAGCACTTACGGATGCCTTCATCGAATCGCGAATACTGGAGAACAAAGATTGCGCGCAACCGGCGTCGCGACAGAAAAATCAAACGCGAATTGGAAGAGATGGGTTGGAAGGTGTTGCGCATTTGGGAGCATTCAATAAAAAATCCCAGAACGCTGAAGTGGTGGGTAACGCGGATCTACAACTTGATCAACGAACGTCGAGGTTCAGGGGCACAAAACGGCGATTGTTGACAGCGTTAGACCTCGCTCCCGATATTCAAGCCGTATGCGGCTATAATTTTGATGGTCATGCCACGTGACGGAATCTAACATTCGGAAAGCAGTAGCCTTCTACAAAAAACGAATCTACGACCTTGAGAAGCAGCGTTTGCTCAGAGAATACGGTTTTCCGATAGTGGGAAGCGTGTCGTCTCAAGATTGGGAGCTTTTCGGCGCAATCCTCATGGGGGATATAAAGAGCGAAGGATACGGCTCCGATCTAACCCGACACGAGATCAAGTCAGCCGTAATGGGCAACAGTTTTGAATATCAGTACCATCGCAATCACGGAGAGGAAAAGCTCTTCGAGGACATTGAGATCGATTGGCACGTGTTCATTTCATACAGCGATGATTACAGGCATTTGGTGGTTCGACGGGTGCCTGGATCAAAAATGAAGGAGAAGTTTGAAGGTTGGCTTGAGGGATTGAGGCGTGCGTATTCCGGGCCAAATCCCCGTCAGCGATACCGCAAGAGCATCGGTTACGGGTGGGTTGTCGAGCATGGAGAGGTCATATTGCGCATCGAAGAGGGCAAGCGTGTATAAGAGATGAGATCCTTTAAGCGGCGAGCCTCTGCTTTGTCCATTCCTCGATAACCGGGTCAAGATAGTTCTCCACAATCCATTCGATAACCGGCACACAAACTGCGTCGCCGAAGCCAAACAATGCTCGATTTAAGGGCAATTCCGGCAGAATGGAGTAGTCATCGGCGCCCATGAGGCGCGCGCATTCCCGGGCGTTCAGCAGGCGCGCGTCGAATTGGCCGTATCCGGCTCTCAGAAGAATCTGGCGCGCGCTTCCGCCTTTCGGTGTGCGCAAACAACCGGCGATGCCGTCGGAGCGCAGTTCCGCAGTCGATTGACGTCGTCCCTCTCGTTCGCGCATGCGTCGAAAAACGGTTCCGTAGGACCAACGCTGTTGCGACATCATCTGATGTATAACCTTTTGATGACGCTCGAACATTTGATGGAACAGATAATCCGAGCGTTCGCGCGTCCACCAGGTTGCCTCCGGGTCTACGATTTCTTCAAGGCGAAGCGAAAGACGCGGAAGCGGAGGCAGCGGGCGAAGCGTCCAGGAAAGGTCGGGATTAGAGCGGATGTACGTTGCCACCTTTTCGGGTCGGACAAGGGCCTTTTGATTTAGGATGATCTCTTGTTCCAGCGGGTCCTGACCTTTTTCATGGAGCAGCCCGAGCATAAAGAGTCGGACGCGACTCTGGGGCACGAAATGGGCGGCATTGATGAGCAGGAGGTCTGTTGCGTAACCAAGCTCATTCAACGTTTTTAGAATAGCCCTTAAGTCCTCGCCTTTGTTGGAAGTGAGCAAACCTTCCACGTTTTCCAACATAACGAGCGGGGGGCGATGGACGCCCGCCCTTCTCAGAATATCCGCAAAACTCCAGAAGGCAGAAGACTCTCCGCTGTTGATGCCCGCGCGCGCGCCGGCGACCGAGGTGTCGGTGCACGGGAAGGAGGCATGGTAAAGCGTAACGGGAGGAATCTCTTCCGGAGCTACGTCCGCCACGTCCTTGACGTGGTAATGTCCGGGCCCAAAATGAGCCTCATACATTTGGCGTTTATCTTCACTATAGTCTACGGCGTATTTCACCGTCCATCCGGCACGCGTGAGTCCGAGACTTACCAGACCTATGCCGGCAAAAAAATCCGCCGCCGTTTTTTCCGGGGGAGTGTTCATTCGAGCGAATCCCTTTTTTCCACTATTCCATAAAGCGGACCTTCGATGCGCTTGCCTCCAATTTTCTCAATGATGCTAAGCGCAACACTGATGTATCTCGAACTGTTTCCCTTTTCAGCGGCGCTGACGTTAGACTGCGACGAGCCTATACGTTCCGCAGCTTCACGCTGACTCAGACCGGCTTCCTCTCTCACTTGGCGAGCTAAAGCCCCCAGTTCTTCAAGATTGAGGTAAAGCATACATATAGATCATTATAGTCATAATGACTATGAATAGCAAACATTGAACGAGAAAAATGCGCATGATGTTCAAACGTTTCTCCGCGTTCTTCACGCCGTCTCCTCCTCGCTCCAGATGTCGCGGCCTCCGAGATGGGCCAGGAGCCAGCGGCGATACACGTCGGCTTCCTCACGCTTGCCGGTCCACCGGGCGCGGTTGTACATGGTGAGCGCCATGAGGAGGGCGTGGTGCTGTCCCGCGCGGTCGCCCACGTTGCCGAACTGATGGTACAGCCGGTCGATGAGCGCCACGCTGCGCCGCGCCGTGGGCACGTCCTTGAAGCCGAGCCGTCCCGCGAAGAACTTCGAATAGACGTTCATCGGGTGGGAGGTGGAGGTGTAGAGGTCGAAGTACTCCGGACGGAGGTTGGCCTCCTTGAGCACCGCGCCCACGTAGCTCGGGCGCACGCCCGTGAGCATCGCCAGGTCCTCGATCTCGTGGATGCCCGCCATGTACAGCGAGAGGATCTGCTCCTTCTTCGTGGGACCGTCGTGCGTGCGTGCCGGCGCGTCGTCGTTCTCGTGTCCGACGGGCTCGTTCGGAGCGTCGCTTGCGCGTTCGGGGGCGTCGTCGGAGGGGACGGTCATGGCGGTCGGGGCGTGCGAAACACGCGCTTCGTGGGGGCGCGGAATCTTACCGGGCGGCTCGTCGTTTTCTGCTCTTTCGATGAAAGACGCGACGAATCGTTCCCCCCTGTCTGAAGCCGATGCGTTTTACGCTCCTCCATACCGATTCCGAGACGAACGCCCGCGCCGGTGTGCTGGAAACGGCCCACGGCGTCGTGGAGACGCCGATCTTTATGCCGGTGGGCACGGTCGGGAGCGTGAAGGCCGTGCAGCCGCGCGAGCTTCAGGCCGACGTGGGCGCGCAGATCATCCTCGGCAACACGTACCACCTCTATCTCCGCCCCGGCCTCGACGTGCTCGAACGGGCGGGCGGGCTGCACCGGTTCATGCAATGGCCGGGGCCGACGCTCACCGACTCGGGCGGATATCAGGTTTTCTCCCTCTCGGGTCGCCGCACCCTCTCCGAAGAAGGCGTGCGTTTCAAGAGCCATCTCGACGGTTCGTACCACGTCTTCACGCCCGAATCCGTCGTCGACATCCAGCGGAGCATCGGGGCGGACGTGATGATGGTGCTCGACGAGTGCCCGCCCGGCGACGCCTCGCTCGACTATGCCCGCACGTCGAACGAACGGACGCTCCGGTGGGCGGCCCGGTGCAAAAAACGCTTCGATGAGACCGAGGGACGATACGGGTACGAACAGGCGCTCTTCGGCATCGTGCAGGGCGTCGTGTATCCGGAGGTCCGGCGGGCCTCGGCGCGGGCGCTCGTAGACATGGACTTCCCCGGCTATGCCGTCGGCGGGCTCTCCGTGGGCGAGCCGGCCGAGCAGATGTATGCCATGGTGGAGGTCGTCCACGAGATCCTTCCGGCGCACAAGCCGCGCTATCTGATGGGCGTCGGCACGCCGGCGAACCTCGTCGAGAACGTCGCGCGCGGCATCGACATGTTCGACTGTGTGATGCCCACGCGCAACGGCCGCAACGGCATGCTCTTCACCACCGAGGGCATCCTCAACATGCGCAACCGAAAATGGCGCACCGACTTCTCTCCCCTCGATCCGGGCCTCGACGGGTACGTCTCGCAGACGTTCACGAAAGCATACGTGCGTCACCTCTTCATCTCGGGCGAGATCCTCGGGCTTCAGATCGCCTCGCTCCAGAACCTGTCGTTCTACCTGTGGCTGATGAAAGAGGCGCGTCGGGCCATTGTGGAGGGGAGGTTTCGGTCGTGGAAAGAGGAGATGCTCCCGCGCATCAGCCGACGGCTGTGAGGCCTCCGGCGGTTCGTTGGAAGCGGGGTGGGGTTGCGCGGGGGCCAATATTGAAAAAAGCGTCGTACCTTAGCCGCGCGGGGGCAGGTGGAGCAAAATCGCCGGCGGGGCGTCCCATTCGAGCGCCGCATGGCTATGGAGAGGGGAAGCGGCCCGTTGTCATCTATCGAATTACGGAAAGGGCTTGGGGGCTTCGGACGTGCATAACAACGCTTTCGAGCGTCTGTGGCGGTGGCTCTCCGTCGGAGCGGCGGTGGCGCTCGTCACGGTGGCGGCGTTCGGGTGCGGGCGGGAGGCGCCCCGGCGCGCCGTGGACGGCGTGCTCGATCTGCGCTCGGCCTCCTTCGACGGCGTGTTCACCCTTCAGGGCGAATGGCGCGCGCGCGCGGGCGTCGACAGCATCGCCTTCGCCGACTTCGACTATGACGACGCTCGCTGGCAGCCGGTCGAGGCGCCGGGGACGTTCCGGAAGCAGGGTTTCCCCGAGGACGGCCTCGTGTGGTATCGGCTGCGCCTGCGCCTGCCGCCGGATGCGCCGCCGCTGAAGGGGTTTGTGCTCTATGCGAACACGGCGTACACGCTCTATGCCGCGCGGCCCGGCGCGCCGCCGCAGGCAGTGGCTCGAAGCGGAGTCGCGGACCGTTCGCCGGCGCGGCTCGTGCGCAGCCGCCACGCGGTCGCCTTCGACCTGCCGAGGGCGCCGGAGGTGGTGCTCGCCTGGAAGGTGGCCAACCATGCCTTTCGCGACGGCGGGCCGTTTCATCCCATCGAGCTCGGCGCGGCCTCCGTGATCGACGGCATGCTTCGGTGGCGCACGGCCCTGGCCTTCACCGCCTTCGGGCTGTATCTGCTTCTGAGCCTGCTGTTTCTCTTTTACTGGGGCTGGCGGAGAGACGACCTTCGGGCGCTTTCCGTCGGGCTGGTGGCCATGGTGATGGCCGTCAACACGCTGACCACCTCCGGGATGCTGGATGCGCTCATGCCCGAGGCGCTCGGTTTCGGGCTGCGGATCACCCTGGAAGGGGTGAGTTACCTCTTGCTCAACGGGCTCTTCGCGCTGGTGTTGATGGCGTTTTTGCCGCAGGAGTTCGTGACGGTGTCCATCGGTCCGTTGCGCCTCGGCACACCGTCGGAAAAGGGGCGGGCGGATGGGCTGCGCACCTTTTTCACGGTGTCGGCGCTGCTGGCGATGGTCGAGAGCCTGGTGCTGACGTCGGCGGCGCTGGCGGGTTCGCCGCTGGTCACGTCGTACCTGATGGCGGTCAATCGGTGGGCGGCGCTGGCGCTGATGATCCCGGCGACGGGCATCGTGGTGCATGCGATGTGGCGTCGGCGTCCGATGGTCGGACTCTTTGCGCTGGGGTTTGCGCTGGCGCTCATCGGGGGCGTGCACGACATCCTTCTGGCAATGGGGCATTTGTCCGGGCATCCCTACCTCGCGGCCTATCTCTTCGTCGGCTTCATGCTCTTTCAGGGCTACGTGATCGTGCGGGGCAACGTGCTGGCGCAACGCAAGGCGCTCACGCTCCAGGAAGCGGTAGAGCAGCGCTCGAAAAAGTTGCGGGCCGCCGTCATTGCCATGCAGGCTTCGAAGATGGCCGAGGGGCAGTTCCTCGCCGCCGTCAGCCACGAGCTGCGGACGCCGCTGGCCTCGATCCTCGGCTATACGCAAATGCTCGAAAGCGAACTCAACGATCGCCTCGAACCCCAGCATCGTGAGTTTCTCCAGACGATCCGCGTCAGCGCCGAACGGCTGCTCCTGCTCATCAACGACATCCTCGACCTGGCCCGGCTCGATGCCGGAAAGGTGGAGTTGCGGCCCTCGCTGCTCGAAGTGCGCCCGCTCGTCGAGGAGGTGATGCGGCAACTCTACCCGCTGGCCGTGCAGAAACAGCTTTTCTTCGAAACCCGCTTCGAGGAGGGCGTCGCGTACGTCTACGCCGATGCGATGCGGCTGCGGCAGGTGCTGGTCAACCTCCTCTCGAACGCCGTCAAATTCACCGAGCGCGGAGGCGTCACGCTGCACGCAGCCCCCGCCCGGCTCGGCGATCATCCGGCGGTGGCCCTCTCCGTGCACGACACCGGCCCCGGCATCTCGCCCGACTTTCTGCCGCGCATCTTCGATCGCTTCACCCAGGAGGATCGGCTCTCCGGCAAGCATCAGGGCAGCGGCCTCGGACTGACCATCACGCGCGAACTGACGCTGCGCATGGGCGGGCACATCACGGTCGAAAGCGAACGCGACCGGGGCTCGACCTTCACCGTCGTCCTGCCCGCCGCCCCTCCGCCGCAAGCCGATGGGGAGGCTCCCGAAGACAGGCAGTCAGGCGTCGGCGAACGCAAAGGCGACCGGGACCCGCAGGGCAAGGCGCCGTGAACGGAGGGCCGGATTGTGAGAATCGTGTGGTTTCCCGAAAGGGACGGGGCAGTGGATTTTCCGGCGGCGTATCTTTATGCTGGACGTCGGACCGTAGGGCGTATTTTCGCAGCGCGTAAGGTTGCCTTGTCGACACGATACGCGCCGCGAAGGGCGAAAGCGTGCCTCCGGCATGCACGGCTCCGAACCATTTTGGAGACGACGACAGTTTTCGGATCACAGAACGCTACAGAGCTATGGCGACGCTTCTCTCTCTTCACTCTCCCCGTGTGGCCGCCGTCGATGGGTTGCGGCAGGAACGTGCTTCGGCGGCGCTTCAGGTGCTCGGCATCGTCGGTTTCGCCGTGCTGACCGCGCTCGGCGCGCAGGTGCGCGTCTACCTGTGGGAGGTGCCCTTCACGTTGCAGACGCTCGCCATTTACGGCAGCGGCCTTTTCCTCGGATGGCGGAACGGGATGCTGGCCCAGCTGCTCTACCTCGCGCTCGGCCTTTTCCTCCCCGTCTACGCCGGTGATACCTTCGGCCCGGCCTACCTCTTCGGCGCGGCGACGGCGGGCTATCTGCTGGCTGCTCCGCTGGTTGCGGCGGTCGTGGGGCTGGCCTCGAAGCGGTGGAACGCGCTCCCGGGCAGCGTCCTCTCGATGATCGGCGGCTCGCTCGTACTCTTCACCTGCGGCGTCGTCTGGCTCCATTTCGCCGCCGGGCATGCCACGTGGTTCGAGTCCCTCGAGAAGGGGTGGCTGCGTTTCATCCCGGTGGATCTGGCGAAGATCCTCTTCGTCGGTCTCGTCTATACGGGCACGCGGCGGCTGCGCTGAGCTCGCGCGCACCGGAGGCCTGGACCCGAAGCGTCGCTTTCGCAGAAGGCGGCGCTTTTTTTACGTGCAAACGTTCGGGATGGGCGCGGGAATTGCTCCATGCGGAAGAGGAACAGCCTTTTGAGGGGCCTGTATGAGCACTATGGCTTCGCAAGGAACGATAGGGGTACGGCTTCGCCGCGCCGTGTGGGGAGGGATGCTGGCGCTGGCGCTCGTCGCAGGAGCGCGGGGGCAGACCCCGGCGGCGGCGGTGCGTCTGGAGACCGACGTCCGGTATCCTTCGGCGCTCGACGATCCGCGCGTGCAGACGCTCGGCGAGGAAGGGCTGGACCTGCTCTACAATATGAAGTTGTCCGAGGCCGGCGCCGTCTTCGACCGCATCGAGGCGCTCTATCCGGAGCATCCCATCGGGCCGTTCCTCAAAGGACTCGTCATCTGGTGGAAAATCCTGCCCGACCTCCACAATGAATCCCACGACGACGCCTTCTTCGATCAGATGAAGGTGGTCATCAAGCGGAGCGACCGTCTGCTCAAACGGGAGAAGGACAACTTCGACGCGATGTTTTTCAAGGGCGCGGCGCTCGGCTTCCGGGGGCGGTTGCTCTCCAACCGGGGCGAGTGGCTCAAGGCGGCGCGCGACGGCAAGGCGGCGATGGATTACGTCTTTCGCATTGCCGAGCGCGACACCTCCAACGCCGACTTCGTCTTCGGGATGGGCGTCTATGACTATTTTGCCGATATGGTGCCGAAGAAGTATCCGGTGGTCAAGCCGGTGATGCTCTTCTTCCCCGACGGCAATCGGGAACGCGGGTTGCGCGAGCTCCGGCGCACGGCCGAAGAGGGGCGTTTCATCCGCACGGAGGCCGTCTATTTCCTCTTGCAGATCCATTTCCTGTACGAGCCGGATTTTGGGAAAAGCCTCGAATATGCACGGCTTCTCCGCGCGTGGCATCCGGACAACCCGTTCTTCCATGCCATCGAGGCGCGGGTGTATGCGCAGTGGGGTCGGTGGCGGGAGGCGCAGCGCATCTACGGCGAGGTGCTTCGGCGCTACCGCGAGGGCCGGCCGGGCTATACGGACGCCATCGTCGCACAGGCGCTCTATTACCTCGGGCGCGGGGCCATGACGTCCCATCGGTACGAGGAAGCGCTCGAGTATCTGACCGAGCTCGAAACGATCACGGCGCGCGCGAAGCGGGACTCGTTCTTCAAGGTGCTCGGCCGGCTGCGTCAGGGGATGGTCCTCGACGCGCTGGGGCGGCGCGAGGAGGCCGTCGCGCGGTACCGGCAGGTGCTCAAGATGAAGGACTGGGCCGACGCCCACGACCGGGCGCGGAAGTATCTGAAGACGCCCTACGGATGACGGGCCTGGATGGCGACCCGGCACGGTCACCTCGCTCAAGGACGGCGGACGCCGCGGAAAAGGCCCCGACCCCTTTTTCCGAACCCGACCGCCGACGCGGCGTAGCATAAGCGCTCTCAATCACCCCAACCCGCCGGCCATGTTTCTCCGTTATACCGAGTGGGATGATCAGCGCCACGGACGGGCGGTCTCGACCTTCGAGCAGCTTTTCGAACTGTTCCAACAGCTGCTTCAGCACACCGCCGGCGACGCGGCCGAAGCGCTGCACTGGCTCACGCAACTCGACGAGCGGTACGGGCTCTCGGACGAGGAGATGGGCATCGGCGACTTCATCGAAGAACTGAAGCGGCGCGGCTATCTCCGGGAGAACGAGCGGGGCGCCCTGCAGATCACGGCGCGCACCGAACGAACCCTCCGCCGGCGTTCGCTCGAAGAAATCTTCTCCCGCCTTCGGAAAGGAGACCGGGGACGCCACAAAACGCCCTATGCCGGCATGGGCGACGAACGCCTGCCCGAGACGCGGCGCTGGCAGTTCGGCGACGACCCCCATCTGCTCGACGTCACCGGAACGCTCTCGAATGCCTTCCGACGCTCGGGCATCGACCAGTGGAACCTCCGCGAAGACGACTTCGAGGTGCACGAGACCGACCATCGCACCAGTATGGCGACGGCGCTCATGATCGACCTCTCGCACTCGATGGTGCTCTATGGCGAGGACCGCATCACTCCGGCGCGCAAAACGGCGATGGCGCTCGCCGAGCTGATCCTGACGCGCTATCCCAAAGACACGCTCGACATCGTCGCCTTCGGCAACGACGCCTGGGAGGTCGCCGTCAAGGACCTGCCGTACCTGAACGTCGGGCCGTACTATACGAACACCCGCGCCGGACTCCAGCGCGCCCGCGACCTCCTGCGCCGCCGGAAGAACCGGAACAAGCAGATCTTCATGATCACCGACGGCAAACCGAGTTGCCACATCGAGTACGGGCGGATGTACCGAAACGCGTTCGGACTCGACCGCCGCATCGTCAACAAGGTGCTCGACGAGGCCGTCATGTGTCGCCGCGAGGGCATCACCATCACCACGTTCATGATCGCGCGCGACCCTTATCTGCAGGATTTCGTGCGTCGGCTCACCGAAGCCAACCGGGGCCGCGCCTATTTTTCCGCGCTCGACGACCTCGGCTCGTTCATCTTCGAAGACTATGTCCGCAACCGGCGGAAACGGCTTCGATAGGCAGCGCCCGCATCCTGTGATTCCCCGCCCGAACCGTTCGCTTCCGAACGCGCCCGCCGAACCTTGTTTTCCCCGAATTGATGTCCATCCGACCCAAGAAAAGCCTCGGCCAGAATTTTCTCACCGATCCGAACGTGGCGCGTAAGATCGTCGGGGCGCTTCGGGCGGAGGCGGGTGCGCCCGTGGTGGAGATCGGTCCGGGGCAGGGTGCGCTGACGGGGTTGTTGTGGGAACGCTTTCCGAAGCTGACGGCCCTCGAGGTAGACGCGCGCGCGGTGGCGCTGCTCCGGGAGCGCTTCCCCGGCCTCGACGTGCGTCATGCCGACGTGCTGGCCGTCGATTGGAACGCGCTGGCGGAGGAGAAAGGCGGCCCGTTGCACGTGATCGGCAATCTGCCCTACCACATCACCAGCCCGATTCTCTTCGGTCTCCTCGATGCGCACACATGCGTGCGCGAGGCGGTCCTGATGATGCAACTCGAAGTGGCGCAGCGTCTCGTGGCCGTCCCGCGCACCAAAGCCTACGGCATCCTTAGCGTTGCCGTGCAACTCTATGCACAGCCGGAACTGCTCTTCCGCGTCTCGAAAAATGTCTTCTTCCCGAAACCGGATGTGACGAGCGCGGTTGTACGGCTGGACTTCTCTCAAGCGCGTGCGGCGGCGCCGGACGTCGATCCGGCTTTCTTGCGGCAGGTGGTGCGCACGGCTTTCAATCAACGTCGCAAAACCCTGCGCAACAGCCTGAGCCTGTGGACGAGGGGGGCCGGCGCGACGCTTCCTCACGATTGGGACCGGCGCCGGGCCGAAGAACTCACCCCCGAGGCATTCGTCGAACTGGCGCGCTATCTTCAGGCTTTTCGCTAGGCAATGCGGCTTGCCGGGCGATGCCGCGGGCACGCCGCGTAGGAGGACGCCCCCGGTGGTCCACACACCCATGATCCAGGAGACCCGAGATGACACAGCGCGAAGTGATGGAAGAACAGGCGCGCGCCCCGGGCACGTTCGACCTGGACAATGAGCTGGTGGAGGACCTCGAGGCGCTGATCGAGGCGGGCGAGCGCGGGATGGTGCTCAACATCGTGGCCGATCTCCACGCCGCCGACCTGGCGCTCCTCCTGAGCCACCTCCCCTTCGATGACGCCCAAAAGCTTTTCCGGTGGCTGCCCGTGGAGCAGGCCGCCGAGGTGGTGGCCGAACTCGACGACGATTTCCGCGCCGAACTGCTCGAAGAAGAGCCCACACATCGCCTCTCGGCGATGATCGACGAGCTCGAAAGCGACGACGCCGCCGACGTGCTCGCCGACCTGCCCGAAGAGGTGGCGCAGGAGGTGCTGCCCACCCTCGAAGACGCCGAGGACGTTCAGGAACTGCTCGGCTATGAAGAGGACACCGCCGGCGGTCTCATGGCCCGGGAATACGTGGCCGTGCCGATGGCGTGGACCGTCGCGGAAGCGATCGAAGAAGTGCGTCGCCACGCTGATGCCGTCGATGATCTCTATGGCGTCTTCGTCGTCGACGACGAAGGGCGGCTCAAGGGCATCGTCTCTCTGAAGCAACTTCTGGTTTCACCGTCCCGGGCCCGCATCGCCGACGTCATGGACCCCGACGTGGAGGCCGTCACCGCGGGGATCGACCAGGAGGAGGTGGCGCGTCTGATGGAGCGGTACGACCTCGTCTCGCTCCCCGTCGTCGACGACCAGGGCCGGCTGATCGGGCGCATCACCATCGACGACGTGGTGGACGTGATCCGGGAGGAGGCCGAGGAGGACATTCAGCGCATGAGCGGCGTCGCCGGCGGCGAGGAGCCTACGGACTCGGTCCTGCGCGTGGTGCAGGGACGTCTGCCCTGGATTCTGGCGGGCATGGTCGGCTCCGGGGTGGCGGCTTTCATCATCGGGTATTTCTCGGGCGCGTTGCAGGCCGTGCCCGTGCTCGCGAGCTTCATCCCCATCGTGATGGCGACGGCCGGGAACGCGGGCGTGCAAAGCTCGGCCATCGCCGTGCAGGGGCTGGCCTCCGGAGACATCTGGTCGAGCGACATCTACCGCCGGCTGGGACGTGAACTGCTCGTCGGACTGCTGAACGGACTGGCGGCGGCCGTCGTGATGGGGCTGATCATCATCCTCGTGGGCATGATCGTTCCCGACCGGATCGAACGGCCGTTCCTGCTGGTGTTGACGGCGGGGACGGCGCTCATCATCGTGATCGTGATGGCCACCATCATCGGGGCCACCATCCCGCTCGTGCTCGACCGTCTCGGCGTCGATCCGGCCATCGCCACCGGGCCGTTCATCACCGGGAGCAACGACATCCTGGGCACGCTCGTCTTCTTCTGGCTGGCGACGCTATTGTACCTCGGCTAGCCGTTCGCCGAGCGCTTCGAGGAAGCGCCGAACGCGTCGCCCGTTGACGCCGAAGTCGCTGTAGCCGGTGCGGCTGGCGCTGCGGAGGTGCAGGACGCTGCCGTCGGCCTGCGGCGTCACCCGGATCGCCAGGTCGTCTTTGAAGGGTCCCACACGGAAGACGGCGTCGAGGCTGCGGGCGGAGGGGTCTCCGGTCACGGTGTGGGGTGAGAGGGCTTCGAGCGCGGCGCGGGCCGAGGCGAAGAGCGCGTCGGGGCCGGCGGCAAAGACACGCGTGAGGCGCACGCAGTTCGGCGACGAGGGACACGGCGGAAGCGGGTTGGCAGGGCCTTCGTCGGAAGGAAAGTCGGCGCGGTCGGTGGTCATCATGCGCGACCCGGCGAGGAGGCCGGCGCCGGCGAGCGTCAGCGCGGCGAGGATGCGAAGCGGCCTTCTCATGTGCGATCGGCGCGCGAGGTCAGGGCATCGACGTCTTTTGCAGGTCGCGGGTGTCGTTGTACTTCGACGGGCACTTGACCAGAATGTGCTCGGCCACGAAGGCGTCGTCCCGGGCATAGCCGTCGATCACGAGGCGCTCGGCGTCTTCGAAGTTGGCCGGCTTCGGGTTGGCGTAATGCACCAGGCGCACGTTGCCCAGCTCATCGCGCATATAGAAGCTGAACAGGTTCCGGGCGGGATCGTACCGGGCGGGTCGGTCCTTCACCCAGGCGCCCACCACGTGCGCCCTGGCGCCCGCCTCGGCCGCTTCGGCGAAGTTCATGTAACCGCCGACCTGCTGGCCGAAGTTCATAAAGAGCACCGAGGTGAACCCTACGAGCAAAAGCAAACCGATGATCGTCTTCTTCTTCATGGCGATAGGATAGGGTTGTGCGCTTGATCTCGATAATAGCGGCAGGACGGTCTCTCGATCCCTGTATCGGCCGTTCGTTTCAACACTTTCACGGTTGGCGCCTGGTCCGTCGGTGGGGCAGGACCGTCTTCGAGCACATTTTAGAGCTCGTCGGGCTCCTCTGGAATGCATGCCTCGACGGTTCGTTCCAGAGCGTCGATCTTGCGGTCGGTGCGGAAAAGGAACACCATGAGGCCGAGCCAGATGATGAGCACGACGGCCAGCACCACGTAGATCTTGTCCTGCGCGAGCATGACCTGTTCGAGCGCCGAGGCCGGCTTTTCGGGCTGCGCGGTGTTGGCCCAGATGCTGTCGTACGGAGCGGCCTGTTGCCGGGCCTGTTCGACTTCCTGCGGGGTGTACAGAAGGTGGATCGTCATGAGCGTTTGGGGTGCGTGATGCAGAGCGGAACGGGCTAAAACTCGGGATCGCCCTGCAGGCGTTTCTTCAGCACGGCCAGTCGGACGCGCTGGGTGTAGAGGACCCAGAAAAGGCCGATAAAGCCCAGGACGGCGGCATAAAAGATCGGACGCATTGCCGGGGCCAGGTCGGTTTCGCTGAAGGCGGGGTTGCCTTCCGCGCCGGGGTGGAGGCTGTGCATCTGGCGCGGCACGATGTAGAGCAGGAACGGCACGGTGGCCGCTGCGAAGAGGTTGTACACCGCCGCGATCCGGCCCCGTCGCCTCGGCTCGTCGACGGCGGTGCGAAGCACGAAGTACGCGCCGTAGATGAGCAGTTGCACGGCGGCCATCGTCTGCCGCGGGTCGAAGTTCCACCAGATGCCGGCGCCGGCATACCACGTGAAGCGCGCCCATACGATGCCGGTGATCAGGCCCATCAGCCCGAAGGCAAAGCCCACACGGGCCGCCTGGAGGGCGCGGATGTCGCGGAGGGAGTTGCCCGTGCGGAGGAACTGGAGCGAGTGGTAGGCCGAGACGAAGACCGCCGTCATCATGGTGAACCACATCGGCACGTGGAAGTACAGGTTGCGCGCCGTGTGTTCGAGGATGTTCAGGCGCGGGATGTCGCGGAGGAAGGCCGCCACGATCATCACCGTCAGCCATAGCGCCACCACGTTGCGCACGAGGCGATAGCGTCGCACGTTGACCGCAGCCGCGGGGGTTGACGTGTCACTCATAGCTCGGCGGGGATTGAAGATGAAAAGCAGGTTTCAGTCGTTCCAGACGTAGTCGAACAGGAGCACGGAGACGGTGATGACGACGCCGGCAAACCCGAAGAGGGTGAGCAGTTCATCGCCGGCCTCGTTCCAGCCGTTGCCCATCGGGAGGGCCGCCTGTGTGGCGCTGACGACCGACAGCAAAAGCGGCACGAGCAGCGGAAACAGCAAAACGGGCAAAAGCGGCCCTTTGTTCGCCGCCCGCGCGATGATGGCCGCCAGGAGGGTGGTCGCTCCGGAGAGGCCGAGCGCTCCGAGCGCCAGCGTGCTCAGAAGCAGCCCCGGCGCGCGCGCGTCCACGCGAAGGAGCAGCATGAACGCCCCGAGCGCAACGATGTTCACCCCGAGGATGAGCAGGAAGTTGAACAAAAGCTTGCCCGCGTAGACCATGCTCGGGCGCGTGTTGAGTTGAAGCAACAGCACCGTCCCGCGTTCCTCTTCGCTGATGAACGAGCGCCCCAGCCCGACCGCCGCGGAAAACAGGATCACCACCCAGAGCAGCGCGCCCTGCACACGCGTGCTCACGGCCGTCTCCCCGATGCCGAAAGCCACCAGAAACAGCGACGAGAGCACGAACATCAACAGCATGTTGACGGCGTACCGGTTGCGTAACTCCAGCCGGAGGTCTTTCTCGAAGACCGCCCATGCGCCATAGAGCCAGTTCATCGGGTGCGGGTCCGGAAAAAGAGAGGCGTTGCGGGTTCTCGCAAAATCGGGCGCGCGGCGGCCATTCTCAAACGGAAGGTTTGTCGCAGGCCGCTTTCCGCAGGCAATTCACGCGAGCGTGGGGCGGTCCGTGTCCGTCGCGGGGCGCGCGGGGGCGGCGTCGCTCCGCACCGGCGGCTCCGTGCTCGGCGGGAGAAACGCGCCGACGAAGGCGATCTCCGGCTCCAGCCGGTAGCCCGTCTCCCGCTCGACGACGGCCTGCACGTGGGCGATCAGCGCGCGCACGTCGGCGGCGGTGGCCCCGCCCCGGTTGACGATGATGTTCGCATGGCGTCGGGAGACTTCCGCCCCGCCGATGCGCACGCCCTTGAGCCCGCACCGGTCGATGAGGCGGCCCGCACCGATGCCCTCGATCTTCTTGAAGATGGAGCCGGCGCTCGGCTCGGTGTCGAGCGGGGGATGACGCTCGGCTCGCCACGCCAGGTTCGCCGCCATGACCGCGCGCATGCGGGCCTCGTCGCCGGGCGCGAGGCGGAACGTGGCCGAGAGCACCACGTCGTCGCGGGTGTGGAGGATGGAACGGTCGTAGCCGAAGTCGAAGTAGTCCACGCCGACGGTTCGGCGCTCGCCCTCCTCGGTGAGCAATTCGGCCGCCAGAAGGACCTCTTCGATGAACATCGTGCGGGAGCGGTCCGGGGAAAGGAAGTGGAGGTTCTGCCACAGCGCGCCGCCGACGGTCGAAGGGATGCCCACGTAATGCTCGAGCCCCGAGAGACCCGCGCCGACGGCGGCCTCGATCACGTCCGGGTAGACGACGGCCCCGCCGTCGGCCCGCAGGCGATGCGTTTCGGGGAAGACGCGGATCGCGCGCGCGGCGTTGCGGACGACGAGGCCCCGGAAGCCGCCGTCGCCCACGAGGATGTTCGCGCCCATGCCGAGGAGGAAGTACGGAAGACCGACGCGGCGCGCAGCGGTGATGACGCGCGCGAGTTCGCCGGGCGTGCGGGCCTCGAAGAAAAGGTCCGCCGGGCCGCCGATGCGGAACGTGGTGAAGGGCGCCAGCGGCACGTCGCGGCGAAGACGGCGGGGCGCCGCCGCTTCGGCAAGCGCCGCGACGACGGCGGGGGCGAGGGGCGTGGTCTCAGGCGTCATCATCGGGGATGTATGCGAAAAATCGTGGAGGGTGAGGGCGGAAAAATCGTCGGTATGAGGCCCCATAACGAAACGGACGTTGTCCTTGTTGCCACGCAACTTTCGCGCTACCTTGGCCGTTGTGAGAGACGATACCTCACTTTTATGAAACGGTTGGGGCCGATCATGCCGGGCTGCACGATGCGTCTTTCGTAAGGGCGCATTGCGTTCACAAACGCAAGCTTGACGCGATGCGCAATACGCGCCACCTCTCATGCTCGACCGCGGTCCCTGACAAACCGTCTCCACAGGCTGAATCCTCACCAGACCCCTTTTTGATATGGCAACCAATAATTACCCCAACCTGACCCGTGCGGCTGCCCGTGCGGGTATGGCCGTGCTCATCTTCATCATCGTCGCCGTGCTGGCGGGTGGATGCATGACGACTTCGATCAAGTCCGGGCAAGCGGGGGTCAAATACAGCATCTTCGGCGGAACGGACCTGAGCCAGACCTACGGTGAAGGGCTTCAGATCCACGCGCCGTGGGTGGATGTGATCCGATACGACGTGCGTGTGGAAGAGAAGCTCGAATCGATGGAGGTCCTTTCCTCGAACGGCCTCTCCATCGGCACCGACGTCTCGATCCGGTGGCGGCCGGAGTTGAGCAACCTGCCGCAGTTGCACACCACGTACGGCACGGACTATTACCGCAAGCTGATCCAGCCCGAACTCCGGAGCGCCGTGCGCGAAGTGGTGGGGCAATACACACCCGAAGAGTTGTATTCGAGCAAACGCACCGAGCTTCAGGGGCAGATCTACGACCGCGTGAAAGATCGCGTGGCGAGCCAGTTCATCACCATCGATGCCGTGCTCATCCGCGACGTGCGCCTGCCCGAGCAGATCAAAGTCGCCATCGAAAACAAGCTCAAGGAAGAGCAGGAGGCGGAACGGTACGAGTTTACCATCCAGAAAGAGAGCCTGGAGGCGCAGCGGAAACGCATCGAGGCCGAGGGGGAAGCCGAGTATCAGCGGATCATCACGCAGAGCCTCTCGCCGCAGTTTCTCCGCTTCAAGGGCATCGAGGCCACGAAGGAACTCGCCGGCTCGCCCAACGCCAAGGTGATCGTCATCGGGAGCGGGAAGGACGGACTGCCCATCATTCTCGGCGGGCAGTGAGCGCCCCGGCGTACATGACCAACCTCAACCTTTGACACGCGAGGCCCGTCCCCCCGGACGGGCCTCGTTTTTTGGGGGGAGCGCTCGTGAGGCCGCCGGAAGGCACGTGCGGTTCGTTCACACCGGTTTTTCGACGGCTCGACGGCAAAGTGCGGGGGAAAGACAGATATTGCGCTAAGATTAATCCGGTAAGGTTTTGCGTCGAGACGCGGTTCGTTTCCGGGAGCGAAAACGTCATGTTCGGTCTGTCGAGATATGCGGGGGTTCGGTGGGCGGCGGCGCTACTGCTGTGCGGCGTGGCGGCGGCCCGTCCCGCTTTCGCGCAGCCGGAGGGGGATCTCCGGGCGGCCGAGGCGCTCGTGCGGCGGGCGTTCGAGGCGGGGCAGGCGGCGTCTCCCGG